>JBCCQK010000030.1:0-30383 GCA_039024375.1 Bacteroidota bacterium | reverse complement strand
CGCAAAATGACGAGGTTATTTTTTCAATTAGCTAGGCAAAATTATTCAGCATAGCCCAGCTACGTTGGAAAATTTTAACGACGCTAATTGGAAAAAGAAGCCGTCAGATGTGTAGGTTATTTATTTCGTCATCCCTTAATACAAATCTTCAAAAGATGCTCGTCGGGAGACGAGCGGATACACATTTCAAGTCTGGAGACTTAAAATATCGGAGGAAGCTATTTCTACAAATAACAAATCACAAATCACCACTTGTCCACTTTAGAAAATATTAATTTCGTCAACCCCGAATTTTTGGGGTTGTTATTGCTCTTACCCGCAATGGCTTTCTGGTATTTTTACCAAGAGAAAGAGCGTTACGTCCAACTAAAAATGCCTACTTTGGAATCGGTGGCGGACATCACTTCACTGCGAGGAACACTACGAAAGTACCTGCCTATTTTACGGGCTTTATCGCTTCTTTTATTGATTGTTGCTTTAGCTCGACCGCAAAAAACGTTAAAAGAGGAGGACATCAAAGCGGAAGGTATCGATATTTTTCTCGTAATGGACTTATCGAGTAGTATGCTAGCGCAGGATTTTAAGCCCGACCGACTGGAAGAAAGTAAGCGGGTAGCTGCCGATTTTGTCAGCAAACGAGAACACGACCGCATCGGATTATCCGTTTTTTCGGGAGAGGCATTTACACAGTGCCCTTTGACGACCGACCACAAAGTAGTCAAAGAATTTTTGGCGAACCTCAAATGTGGTTTGCTAGAAGATGGAACGGCTATTGGGATGGGTTTGGCGACTTCCGTCAATCGTCTGAAAGATAGTGACGCCAAAAGTAAAGTGGTTATTTTATTAACAGACGGCGTTAATAATGCGGGCTATATTAAGCCGTTTACGGCCGCCGAAATCGCTAGAGAATTTGCCGTTAAGGTTTATACGATTGGCGTGGGGTCAACGGGTGATGCTTTGACGCCCGTGAGTCGTCGGAGTGATGGAAAGTATATCTTTGGTTTAGCACGAGTCGAAATTGACGAAGCATTGTTGCGAGAAATTGCCGAAATGACGGGGGGAAAATACTTTAGAGCGACGTCGGGGGAAGGCTTAGAACAGATTTACGAAGAAATCAATCAACTAGAAAAAACGGAAATTGAAGTGACGAGTATTAAACGATACAGCGAAGAATTTCACCATTTTGCGTTGTGGGGATTGATTTTGTTGGTCGTTGAATTTTTGTTGCGTTACACGGTTTTCAGAACGATACCGTAAGCTATGAATGATGAGTGATGGATGATGAATTTAATCAACTAAGGAATTTAAGTTTATCTTTCTGAAAAACTTTCGTAAATTTATAGAGCACCTTGTTTAATACCAACAAAGATTATTGCTATGTCTGTACATTCGAATTTAACTGGAAAGTTGAGCAACGTTCAATTAGAACTGATAAAACTTTTTGCAACGGATGTTTCCAACGAAGAGTTAGTTGAGTTAAAAAAGATACTCCTAGAGTTTAAGTTTAACCGAGTAACGGCTATGGCTGATGAGCTTTGGGAACAAAAAGGATGGACTGAAAAGGACATGGATAATCTATTGAAAATCCATATGAGAACTGCTTACAAATCACAGGAGAATTATCTCCGTCAATAACCTAAATAGCAACTACTCACCACTCTGTATTGAAAGCGCCTAAACAGTACAAAATAGTCAATACTGCTGCTCGAAGTAGTCAATGCTACCGCTCGAAAAAAACTTTATGGACTTTATGAGTTGTATGGACTTTATGGTAAAAAAAGTGCTAAGTAGTTACCCTAAATAAATACTAATTCAAAGTTAATGTCAACACTACTAAAAAACACCTACCTAACAAATCGATTTTTTTGGAGTTTTGGCGGTCTAATTTTACTTTTCTGCGTCAGTTTCGCTTTCCCTATTCTTTTTCCAATTACGCAAACGCTACTTGTCCTAGCCATCATTTTTACGGTTTTAGATATTTCCTTACTGTTCAACAAAAAAGAAATGATTCGAGGGCGTCGGCAAACGCCCAAGTTATTGTCCCTTGGTGATGCGAACAAAATTACATTGCACTTAGAAAATTTGACTGCCTCGCCTCTGCAATTAACCATCATCGAAGAATTACCCGTACAGTTCCAAAAACGAGATTTTAAAATTCGACAAACCATGAAAGAAACGGCTAAGGAAACCATTCAGTACGAATTGACGCCGACCGTCAGAGGGGAATACCAATTTGGTCGGACGAATATTTTTATCGAAAATTTTTTAGGCTTAGCCCGTAGGCGATTGCCGCTGGATATCCAAACGACCGTTCCTGTCTATCCATCGATTATTCAAATGCGGGAAATGGCTTTGAAAGCGCTATCTAGTTTGTCTTTCCAAGAAGGGGTAAAGAAAGTCCGTCGATTGGGCCACAGCTACGAATTTGAGCAAATCAAAAACTACGTACGAGGCGACGATTATCGGAGCATCAACTGGAAAGCAAGTAGTCGGCGGGGTCAACTGATGGTCAATCAATACGAGGACGAACGGGCGCAACAGGTCTATTCCATCATCGACAAAAGTCGAAATATGAAGATGCCCTTCAACGGGATGAGCCTGATGGATTACGCAGTGAATACCAGTTTGGCGATTTCCAATATTGTCCTGCGAAAGTACGACCGAGCGGGGCTAATTTCCTTTTCGGATAAGATTGGGACGGTCATCAAAGCGGATAAAAAACCGACCCAACTCAATAAGATTTTGAGCGCTCTGTATAAAGAAAAATCGGGGCAGTTGGAGGCGGACTACGAATTGTTGTACTACGCTTCCCGTAAGTTGATTACTCGCCGAAGTTTATTGTTACTCTACACCAATTTTGAAAGTACCTTCAGCTTAGAAAGAGTATTGCCGATTCTGCGGAAAATCAGCAAATTTCACTTATTGGTCGTCATTATTTTTGAAAATACGGAGGTGAAAGATTTTGTGGAAAAAGAGGTGAAGGACACCGAAGGCATTTATTTTCAAACGGTCGCCCGAAAGTTTTTGAACGAAAAAGAGCAGATGGTGCAGACGTTAAAACAATACGGGATTCAGTCTATTCTCACCAAGCCCGAAGATTTGTCGTTGAATACGGTGAATAAGTATTTGGAAGTGAAGTCGAGAGGACTGCTTTGAAACGGTAAATTTATGAATGGTAAATGGTAAATTTCTTGGTTAACGGATAACTCGATATTTCAAGTCTCCAGACTTGAAATCCCTATCGGCTGGTCTCCTGACCAGCGTAACGTAGTAAAAGTCGTCAGGAGACGACCGAGATATTGGTTTCGAGTCTGGAGATTCAAAACATCGAGTGCTAAGAAAAGAATTTGTCAAATCTGCGCTCAAAAAAGAACTTCATGCGCTCTATGAACTCCGCCCCTTTGTGGTAAAGAAAATGAGTGCTGAACAGTCACCCGCTAATTTACTATGAAATCATTCAATCGGCACCGGTTGATAATTCTTATTAATCGTTGGTAAAAATAGCACCGCCGCCAGTCCCAAAACGATATTGCAAAAGTGCGTCGCAAAAAAGGAAAAGTTCGCAAAAGAAAATGCGTCACTGCCCGTCACGCCGTACAAGGCCAAAGCGGCCATCACCAAAAAATGATAGGAACCCATGCCGCCCGGTGAAGGAATAACTATACCAAAAGTACCGAAGACAAAGACCATTAAGGCAACTGTAAACCCTAAGTGTTCAGTGGGGGCAAAAGCGGGTAAGTACATGTAGAACATCACGTAATAAGCTACCCAAATCAAGATGCTGTAAACGACAAAAAGAACAGGGTTGTCTAGGTTTTTTACGGATAGAATACCCTCCCAAAATCCTTTGAGTACGTTAACGATTTTTTCGTAAAATTTGGATTGTTGAATCGGTTGTCGAAAGGCGTAGAGTAGTCCTAAACCAACCATTCCCGCACCACCGAGTAATAATAAAGTATTTCCCGATAGCAAGCCGCCCGTTTGCATATTTTCGCTCAAATAGCCCCACAATCGGTCAAATTCTAACAAAAAAGCGATACTAATCAGCACCAAAAGCGATAAGACATCAATTGCTCTATCCACTACAATCGTCCCCAATACTTTTTCTACGGCTACTTTTTCGTAGCGCGCCATCGTTACCGGCCTTAGCACTTCACCCAATCGTGGAACGCCCAAATTGGCAAAATAGCCGAGCATTATCGTCAAAAACGAGTTGACCGTCCGAGGACTTCTACCCAAGGATTTCAATAACATATTCCAGCGTAGTGCTCGCATAAAATTACTGAAAATAAAAGCTGCAAAAACGCCATATACCCACCACATATTTAAACCTCTAAAATCATCAATGACCTTTTGTATCAAACTACAGTCCGCCGAAGGTGTACCGTCGATAGCACATTGCGCTTGGTAGGCTTCATTTTGCCAGTGATAGACTAAATACAGAATGACGAGTCCAACGCCGAGAAATAAAAAGAATTTGAGAATATTAATAATGGTCGATTTCACAAATATTGAGTTTATCTAAGTGCTACGAATGGAGCGCTTCCGAACTGTACCACGACTCTCCCGAGTCGTAAGATGAGCAGTATCACGACTCTCCAGAGTCGTACCTTACAAGTCCAAATGCAGCAATGAAAACGGAAAAAGACAAGATAGGTTACTCAATGAAAGGTTAATGCGCCTCTCCAGAGTCGTAAATCCTATTTTGCTACATCAAATATCAGTTACGCTCCTCCACTTCACTAAATGATTATTTTTTACCTTTGATGATATGATGAATACGCATTTTAAATCAATGATTCTTCGAAAAACGGGAGCATCGGCCTTATTTGAAAAAGAAATTATCCAAGAATTGTGGAGTGGCTACGGGAAAATTCTTCGTATCGGATTAAAAGAAGCTAAGGTCGAAAGTGTGGTGGTAAAGCATGTGCAACTGCCTAGTGCTAGAAATCATCCACGTGGGTGGAATACGGATATTGGTCACCGTCGAAAAGTGAAGTCCTACCAAGTGGAAACGGAATGGTACACTACGCACAGTCAGTACAGTAAGGCTCGACTACCACAATGTCTAGCCATTGCAACGGTAGAACAGGAGGTCTTGATGGTGTTGGAAGACTTGGATACAGCGGGTTTCTCATTACGCAAAAGAACGGTTAATTGGGAGGAAATAGTGGAATGCCTAGCTTGGTTGGCCCGCTTTCACGCAAGTTATTTGGGAAAAAAACCAACTGGACTTTGGGAAGTGGGGACGTATTGGCACTTGGGGACTAGGCCCCACGAACTAGCCGCTTTGGACAATGAATCGTTGAAGGAAGCGGCGCCATTGATTGATAAAAAGTTGAATGGCTGTACCTATAAAACGTTTGTTCACGGGGATGCTAAATTGGCCAATTTTTGTTTTTCGAAAAATGGAGCGGTTGCGGGGGTAGATTTTCAGTACGTAGGTGGAGGATGTGGGATGAAAGATGTTGCCTATTTTATAGGAAGTTGTCTGAGGGAAAAAGACTGTGAACGGCTGGAATCTCAAATTTTGGACACTTACTTTGCCTGTCTTCATCAAGAACTTGGAGTAACCCACGAAGCCTTGGAAAACGAATGGCGACCTCTTTACAGAGTAGCTTGGGCAGACTTTCATCGTTTTTTAAAAGGGTGGAGTCCAGGCCATTGGAAATTGAATAGTTACAGTGAACGAGTCACTAGAGAAGTTATCAGAAATCTTTAAATATGGATTTACTTCAACTTAAAAATATTGCGATAAAGGCTGCGCTATCTGCGGGAAAAATTATTCAAGCACATTTGGATAAAGATGTTTCGGTGGAGAAAAAAGAGGGGGGAAGCAGCTACGCCTCCCAAGTTGTCACTGCGGTGGATAAAGCCTGTGAAAAAGCCATACTAGCGCATTTATTACCTACCTGCGAAAGATTTAATTTAGCCCTACTATCGGAAGAAACCGAAGATGACGGTAGTCGATTTGAAAAGGACTTTTTCTGGTGCATTGACCCTATGGACGGAACGCTTGCTTTCATCAATAAAAGACCCGGTTTTTCGGTATCTATCGCTTTAGTTGCAAAAGACGGTACGCCTTATATTGGCGTAGTGTTTAATCCTAGTACGAATACTCTGTACCACGCTGCTAAAGACAATGGTGCCTTTAATAATGACAAGATTTGGAAAATTAAGCCAAAAAATAGCCATTTGACCTACGTAACGGATAAAAAGTTAATAGATACGCCTCGTTCGGATGAAATAGAAGCATGGTTGAAAAGTAGGGCTGAAAAAATGGGTTTAAAAGAGGTTAAAGAAATAGCTGGAGCGGGAGCCGTATTAAATGCTATTTATGTGTTGGAAAATGGGCCCGCTTGTATGCTCAAACTGCCTAAAGAAGAAAAGGGTGGAGGTAGTATTTGGGACTTTGCGGCCACCACTTGTATTTACCAAGAGTTAGGATTACCCGCCACTAACTTTGCGGGTGGACCATTGGAGTTGAATCGAAAGGAGGATACTTTTATGAATTATGCTGGAATATTATACACGAATTTAAATTGAAGACAATTTCCTTTTTTACCAATCATCCAAAACAACTAATCTATGAGTGAACAAATACAAATCTACCAAGCCCCCAATGGGCAAATGCAAATTGAAGTGCAATTTGAAGCGGAGACGGTGTGGTTAACTCAAGCCCAATTAGTAACATTGTTCCACTCAAGTAAAGCTAATATTAGCAGCGTTTCGCACGATTATTTAACATATAAGAAAATTAATATTTAAAGTTCATTGAAATAGGGAATAACTTTGCTTGAAAAAGCAAAATATGTTTGATTCATTGGTAAATCTAGTCCAAACTAGCTTCAATAAAGTTAAGGATTATCGAATTAGCCCAGATTATACAATGACCGATGCCTTAATGAGTGGCTTTGCAATGTTTAGTCTAAAAGACCCTTCGTTACTCTCGTTTATCGAAAATTATCCAACGAGAAAAGAAAATCTTGAACAGGTCTACAAAATTGCCGACGTTCCAAGCGAACAAGGGCTAAGGAAAATATTAGACCCAATTAATCCAGACCAACTACTGCCAACCTTCAAATCCATCTATGAGGATGAAAAAGTAGCAGAAGTGGTTAATGACTACAAATGCTTTTCTTCTTTAGGTGGTTACACCGCTATTGCAGTTGACGGTACTGGTTATTTTTGTTCTAATACCATAAAATGCCCTCATTGTATGGTCAGAAAGCTCAAAAGTGGCCCTCAATACTACCATCAACTCGCAGGTGCTTGTATTGTCAATCCAAATAAAAAGACCGTTTTTCCTGTTTTTGCCGAACCCATCACTAAACAGGATGGTAGTACCAAGAACGACTGTGAGTATAATGCAGTAAAGAGATTAGTACCCAAAATTACCCAAGTCCTGCCCAATGCTCGCCACTTATTACTATTAGACGGTCTGTTCGCTACTGGACCAGCCATTCGGCTGATATTGTTCTATTCCATGGATTTCATTTCTGTCATTAAAGATGGATATGTACTGGTGCAGGCTAAAGCATTAGCTGAAAAAGGACAGCTAAAAACCAAAACTTGGTATAAAAATAAATATACTAAATGTACTGCCAAATGGGCTAATAGATTGATACTCAACGGAGCTAATCAAGATTTAAAGGTAGACTACGTGGAGTATGAACAAGTAGACATACGTACTGGTAAGGTAATTTATGCTGGTAAATGGATTACCTCTCTAAATGTAGAGGACAGTATGATTGTAGAATTTGTCCATGTAGCTCGAACCAGATGGAAAATAGAAAATGAGACTTTCAATGTCTTAAAAAATCAAGGCTACAATCTTGAACACAACTACGGACACGGTAAGCAATTCTTATCTTCCTTATTCGCTACATTGATGCTTTTGGCATTTCTAGTTGACCAATTAACGCAAACATTAGATAAAGCTTTCCAAAAAGCACTCATTGCTGCTAAAACTTTAAGAGATTTTAGACAAAAGGTAAGAGTGCTTTTTGACCTTATTCCCTGTATTTCAATGAACTTAATCTATCAAATCATTGCCAGAGACCTCAAAATAGGTCTATCGCCATAATTTTTTAATATATGTTAAGAAATCGTGCGAACTGCTGATGCCTTCGCAAATGAATGATGAGTGATAAATGATGAATGATTTTAATATATATAGAATACGACATGTAGCTATTATATAAATGCAAAAATTATCATTCCTCAATCATTAACCATCGTCCATTGTGATTGGCGACCACATTAAATTATAATGGGATTTCAAATTGCTAAATAACATCGTCCCTTAGGAATAGTGAAAGAATAAATTTACATTTTCGAAATTCTAACTTTCTGGGTATCAATACTTTTAAATTTTGAACCAGCCCGCACAGCAGTCTGGCAGGTTTGTAATTTTAAATTTTACATTTCCCTTATACTTTTTCTTAATCACTAATACTCCACCTACCTATGGTCTTAGAAACGGATTACCTTATCGTTGGCAGCGGCGCCGTCGGAATGGCTTTTGCCGATGTATTGTTAACGGAAACGGATGCAAATATTATTATCGTTGATAAATACGCCAAACCTGGCGGCCACTGGAATGTTTCCTATCCTTTTGTGACCTTGCACCAACCTTCGCAGTTCTACGGGGTGAGTTCTAAGGAATTGAGTAAAGGACGGATTGATAAAGTGGGACTTAATAAGGGGTTATTCGACTTAGCTTCGGGCGCCGAAGTAAGTGCATACTTTGACGAAGTGATGCGTGATACGTTCTTACCAACGGGTCGAGTGCAGTATTTTCCCTTATGCGAGTACAAGGGAAACTACCAATTTGAGTCGATGATGACGGGGGAAACGTACGAAGTAAAAGTCAACAACAAACTGATTGATGCAACTTATCTAAAAACGTCTGTTCCTTCTACGCATAAGCCTAATTTTGAGGTAGCCGAAGGCGTTCGGTTTATGCCTCTAAATGACTTGCCTAAAATTACCCAGCCACCAAAAGGGTTCACTGTCATTGGTGGTGGAAAAACGGGGATTGATGCCTTGTTGTGGCTATTGGAAAATAACGTTCATCCCGATAAAATTACTTGGATAGTTTCGAGAGACGCTTGGCTCATCGACCGAGCAACCGCCCAACCAACGGAGGCTTTTTTCGAACAATCTATTGGCAATCAAGCCAATCAAATGGAAGCGATAGCACAAGCTACTTCCGTGACCGATTTGTTTGATAAACTAGAGGAAAAAGGGGTTTTAGTTCGGATTGACACTTCCGTTCGACCGCAAATGTTCCACGGGGCGACTATCAGCCAGATGGAATTGGAAGAACTGAGAAGAATCAAAAACGTAGTTCGAAAAGGGCGAGTACAGCGCATTGAAAAAGACCAAATCATTTTAGACCGAGGTATAATTGAAACCAGTACCGATACGATACACGTCGATTGTTCGGCTAGTGCCATCACCAATTTGGAGACAAAACCCATTTTTGCGGGCGATGTCGTAACGCCGCAAACGGTTCGTTCTTACCAACCTGTTTTTAGTGCCGCCGTAATTGCCTACGTCGAGGCCAACTACGAAACCGACAAGGAAAAGAATCGACTCTGTCAAGTCGTTCCGTTGCCCAATCACGATACGGATTGGTTGCGGATGCAAGCGATGCTAATGCAAAATCAGTTAACTTGGTCACAGGACAAAGTGCTTCGAAAATGGTTGACTGAAAATCGACTAGATGGCTTCGGTAAAATGGTTCGCAATGTGGACAAATCCAATGAGCAACACATGGCCATTATGAAGCGAATGAAGAATAATGCGTTACCCGCTGTAATGAACTTGCAGAAATTTATTGCTCAGTTGGACGCTGCCGACCCAACTGACTTAAAACATCCACAGTTTCAAGTAAAGAAAAAGATGTTTTTCAATGGCCAACTAGCAGAAATGCCCGCCGAAACCCTGCAAATTGATGATGGTGAAGTCCTAGTGAAAATCGACAAATTTGCCTACACCGCCAATAATATTACCTACGCCGTAGCGGGAGATATGCTGGGCTATTGGCAGTTTTTTCCCGCTATGGGCGAAAAATCGGAAGGGTACGGCGTAATTCCCGTTTGGGGGTTTGCCGACGTTGTAGCGTCCAACTCAGTGGGCATTCCCGTGGGCGACCGACTATTCGGTTATTTTCCACCCGCCAGTCATTTAAAAATGAAGCCTACCCGAATTTCGGACGGTCGATTTGTGGACGGTATGGAACATCGGTCGCAATTACCCGCAGGGTACAATTTGTACCGTCGAGTGAACGCCGAAAAGCACTATTCTTCGACTATGGACAAGGAGCGGATGTTGCTGTTTCCGTTGCATCTAACTTCTTTTTGCTTGTGGGACGCCTTACAGGATAAAGATTACTACGGTGCTGAACAGGTCATCGTATTGAGTGCTTCTAGTAAAACGAGTACGGGATTAGGCTACGCTTTACAGGCGGATAAAAAGGCACCCGACGTGATTGGCGTCACTTCGAAACGAAATGTAGCAATGGTAGAAAAATTGAATCTATACGACCAAACTGTGACCTACGACGCTATCGACAGCATCGACACAAACCTTCCAACCGTCATTGTAGATATGTCGGGCAATGCGGATATTCTACTGGCTTTACATACGCAGCTTGGAAATAACATGAAGTGGTGTATCAATGTCGGTTTGACCCATTGGGACAAAGCACAACCCAAACCCAAAGCGGGCATGATTACCGAACGAAGCGAGTTTTTCTTTGCACCTGGTCATATCCAACGACGCATTAAAGAATGGGGACCTGCGGGCTTTGACCAAAAAACGGCTCGGTTTATGATGGAAACGGCCGCTAAGACTAAGCAATGGTTGACTTATAGAAAAATTGACGGATTGGCTGGAATGGCAGAGATACATCAGGCGGTTTGCGAGGGGAAAATACCAGCTAATGAAGGTTTGATTGTTGAGCTATAAGTACTACGACTGTTCCATTATCATTCAAGAATTAAGTAGTTAACCCAAGTTGCGGACTATAATCTGTGCTTCCTTAGCAGGCGATACTTTGCCAGTCTAACGACACCCCACAAGTATCGCCTGCTAAGGAAGTATGTACTATAGTCTGCAACTTGAGTTAATTAATATTTTGCCTTAAAAACCTTTTTCACCCTGCAAGTTGATTCTCGTTTTTTCTACTTTTACAGAAAAATCCAACACAGTGCTTTTTCTATTTCGAACCAATCAGATTATTTACAGTATTTTTTTGCTTATTTATGCGCTAGTCCTGCGTATTTCTTATTTTTTTAAGAACTACCCAGTGGATATGGCGAATGATGGTGTTTTATCCATTTTTACAAAAGATTGGTTGGGGCACAATTATACAGTAGCGGGCATTATCACCATTTTGGTCGTTTTCTTACAAGCCGTTTTGGTGAACAATCTAGTCAACCAGCAAAGGTTATTTAAAGAAATCACCTTATTTCCAGGGCTTTTCTATATTTTACTAGTAAGTGCCATTCAAGATTTTTTGCCCTTATCTTCCGTTTTATTAGGCAATACCTTTCTCATCTTAGCACTGAATAATTTGTTGGCAACCTACAAAAATCCAAAATGTGCGGACGCTATTTTTAACGTAGGCTTTTGGGTTGGTACGGCTGCCCTATTTTACAATGCGTTTGTTTTCTTTCTCCTATTGGCCTTTTTAGGATTATTGATACTACGAAATTTCAAATTTAAGGAAGGATTGATGATGGTAGGTGGCTACTTATTGCCCTTTATGTTTGCGAGCACCTACTCCTTTTGGTACGACCAATTAGGAGAATATTGGGATACCTATTTTTTAAATCAATTCGCTTTTTTAGATTTTCGACTAGCCGATAACTGGGACACCAATTATAAGTTAATTTTGTTAGTGTTATTCTTTTTACTTGGTGCTTTCAATAGGTATCAATTCCCCAAATCGTACAAAAATCGGAACTACGTCAACATCATTTATACCACTTTGCTGATTAGCGGATTGACTTTTTTATTTCAAAATAATATTCAAATCAGCCATTTCCTTATCATCGCCACCCCGCTTTCCATTCTGCTAGCGGCTCAATTTTTAGCATTTTCTAAAACCTCGGCGGAATTGGTGCATTTTGCACTGTTCGTGGCGGTGATTTTGTTTCAGTTTGATGTTTTTCTGTAAGTAATTAGTGGCTAGTGACTAGTAACTAGTCACTAGAAACTAGTTACTAATCACGAGTCACTATACTGTTTAGAGGTACGACGTTCCATAATTTCCCGAAATTGCTGCTCATCTTCGGGGGTATAGACCCATTTTTCAAATTGATTAATATAAAAAAAAGCGATAAAACTAGGAGCGGCCAATAGCCCAAAAACCATACAAGCAGTCGGCTTCGGTAAGCCTAAGAAGTAATTGGTACTATTAGTGACGGCATAATCCCACCACGAAAATACCATCAGAGAAAGTACTAGAAGATAAAGCCCCCAACCGATAGATAGCACTCGATACATCTTTTGTCGGAGATTAGGCTGTTGTTTTCGCCCTCCTACAAAAAGAAATAGACAGAAAATACTAATAATGCAAACGCCAAAACCGTAAGCTGCCCATTTAGTCGTCGGATGGGTAGCAACCGTTGAGCCACTACGCTGTAAAGTACGGAAAGTAGCATCGGTCGTACCCGTTGCATTTTCGGGTACATCGGATAACCACAGCGTGACAATTAGTCCACTTAGGAGCAATAGAACAGCGAATAAGATTTTGACGATTCGGTCCATATGGAGCAATGACAAATGGTGATTTGAAAAACTAAAAAAGTAAAGTCTAAAGTTACCAATATCTGTTCAGAACAGAGAACAGAGACTTGAATTTCGGGAAATTAGACAAAATTTCGATTCCATTCTCATTTGTCAACATTTTAAGTCTCTACTCCCTATCCCGCCCACATGGCGCAGTCGGGCTGGTCTCTACTCTCGGCTCTGAGTAGCTAAAGTTACAATTTCAAAATCTAAAACCAAAGCCAACTATACTGGAAATCACTTAGTGTAAAAAGTACAATAATTATTTTTTTTTGTATTTTTGCAAAACTGTTTTTATTCCTTTACTCGTAATATTTCCCTACAAAATGGCTGCAAAAAATAAGGTTGTTCTTGGTATTGATTTAGGAGGTACGCAAACGAAAATCGGTTTTGTTCAAAAAGATGGGACTGTTCTCGGCTGGGACGTCTTTTCATCGCTAGGCCAAGAACCGTTCGCTAACTTTGTACAGCAATTACGAACAAAATATACTGCTCTAGAGGCAAGCATTGACCAAGAAATGAATGTAGTCGGTGTGGGTATTGGTGCGCCCAATGCCAATTTTTACACGGGTAATATGGAAAGAGCGCACAATTTTAAATGGGGAGAAACAGTACCGTTAGTCACTGCCGTTGAAAAAGCACTTAGCACCAAAGTAGTTATCACCAATGACGCCAATTTAGTAGCCATTGGTGAACAGGAATACGGTATTGGTAAGGGCATGAAAAACTTTATTGTTTTGACTTTGGGTACTGGGGTCGGCAGTGGATTCATTGTCAACGGAGAGCTACTTTTGGGCGACAGTGGCATGGCTGGAGAAATGGGGCACGTCAATGTCAATCCTAATGGGCGGCTATGTAATTGCGGGTTGCGAGGTTGCCTAGAAACCTACGCCTCGGTAACGGGGATTAAACGCACCGTGTTTAAACTGATAGCCGATATGAGAACCCCCAGTATTTTAAGAGAATACAGTTATAATGAACTAACGGGTAAAATGATTGCCGAAGCGGCACTTGAAGGGGACCCTATTGCCATGCGTGCTTTCGAATATACGGGTGAAATTTTGGGCACCAAACTAGCCGATGCGGGCGCTTATTTCAGTCCCGAAGCTATCATCCTTGCGGGTGGCCTCACCAAAGCGGGCGATTTGCTGCTTATTCCCACTAAAAAAAGCATGGAAGCACGCATTTTTCAAGCATTTCGAGGAAAAATCAAGTTACTAATCTCGGATATGGGGCAGAAGTACGATGGGGTGTTGGGCGCTGCGGCGTTGGCGTGGAGGCAATTTGGATAGTAAAGCAGTAAGCAGTGACGATTGTAATGCGCTATCGTACCAACGTTACCGTTCCTCGAAAAACTTGTCTTTCTCCACTATCTAACTCCACCTCAATCGTATAAAAAAAGACGGCATCGTTGAGTTGCTTGCCTTGAAAGGTACCGTCCCATTTCGGAAATTTGTTGATAGCGGTGTAAACGGCATTTCCCCAACGGTCGAGAATTTGCGTAGTATTAATGCGAGCAACGTTGGTGTTGTTGGCGGCGAAAATTTCAAAAAAATCGTTTTGCCCGTCTCCATTGGGAGAGAACACATTGGGAATAAATAACTCTGTGTTTTCGCAAGAGTTTGGAATAACTTCGGGAGCAGCAAGTGTAATCGGTAGTATCGTTTGACATTCATTAGCGTCCGTAATGGTCACTTCATAAGTTCCTACGCTCAAATTCGTAGGATTTTGGTTGTCATTGACGGGGATTGGCCAATTGATAACTAACGGCGGCATTCCGTCCGAAACAGTTAAAGCGATGCGGCCATCTTCCGCTTCGGGGCAAGTAGGTGATGTCACCTCTGTGGTCACCGAGAACCCAATATCTCGAACCGTTGCTTCGCCGTTAGCAGTACCTTCACAAGCAGCATCCGAAAATTGCAGTAATTCGTAATTACCCGCTTCGGTTACCAATAAGGAAAAATTAGGGTCTGAAATATTTTCTACAAAAATGGCAGGGTTACCATCAACAGCATAAGCAAAGGCATAAGGCGGATTTCCGTTGAAAGACAACGGCAGTTGCACATTCGTTTGGCCTTCACAAAAATCCATTGCTCCCGAAAGGGTGGCCATTGGAATAGCCTGAATATCAACTGTAACTGAGTCAGTAAAAGTGTTATCACAAAAATCGGTTACCGTCAAAACGTAGGTATTCGACTCGTCAATCGTTGCCGATAGAATAGTATCCGTCGTCCCATCGCTCCATTTAAAATCAAAGGGTTCGACCCCAAAGGTCAAGGCTGGTTGAAGCACAAAAGATTGGTTGGCGCAGGCGGCAATATCGGGAAAGGAAAACTCGGGCGGTTGTGCATCCGCTAATCGTAAAGTAGCATTACTTCCTTCTTCACATTCACAAATTTGGAGCAACTCTAGCGTAATCGTTTCAATTTCTTCTCGCAGGTCATCGGCTAAAGATTGGATGGGCAGTACAACCCTATTTTGTCTTTCGGGAATGACGACTTGCCTAACAATCTGCTGAAAGTCCTCCCCCTCCGAAGCCGTCGAGTTTTCTTTAATTTTAAAATCAACAACGTAGGGTTCCAATCGGTCACTTTGAGCGGGGCGGGTAAACACAAATTGTCCATCCGCACAATTTTCGTAAGCAATCGTATCCGCCCGACTCGGAACGAGCGCCTTCACGGACGCTAATTCTCCCAAATCAAAACTTTTGGAGCGCAAAAAAACTGCCGAATCTAACTTGTCGTCGCCAACGTCTCCTACCACTAATCTGATATGGTACGTTTCGCAAGGAACGACCGAAAATCGAGTAGTCAAAGGTGTGGTAAATCCATCATATTCGATAGTGTTGAGGTGACTTGGACTAAAAGGAATCAAACAGTTGGCCGCATCGTCTTCCAATTCGTTCTTGACGTAGCTAGCTTCATTCACCAAGTGGTTGACGGTATTGATAGACACAAATTCCTCCGAATCGGGTAAACGCGCTACGTTAATCGCACCGTCCGCAAATTCGCCATTAATGCCCGGTCCACTAACAAAAAAACCAAAAACATCGTTGAAAATAGTACCGACAAATTCACAGTATTCTTCCGACGCAAACACGTACTGAAAACTCACTTCGTCCGCTAATGGAACAAAGTCGAACTCTAAAACAGTGACATCAAACAGCTGATTCGTTGCAATACCTACCAAATCTTTGTCTGTAGAAGAGCGCCCAAAACGGCTAGATGTTTCTACAGATACATTTGGCCCTACGGCCTCTTCCACATCGCCCGAAGAAATCATAATGCCTTCGGGAAAGCCAATGACGTTTCCGCCATTTCTAAACGTACCAAAACTAGTAGGACTCCCCGACCCTTCAATGTTACTAACGTTTTTGCAGGTTCCTTTGATAAAAACATCCTGTACTAAGCCAATGACATCGTTATCTTGCGTGGGGACGATACTTCCCCCACCCTGTGCGACCATTGTATGGGTAGCTAGCAACAGTAGAATGGTCGTAACGTATTTTGGCAAAATGGTCAATCAGTGGCTTTTAAGTATGGTATTAGCTATAATTTGGTCACCAACCACAATAAATGATGGTTGATGAGTGATAAATGATGGTTTTTACACACTTCGCAAGACGAATATTTTCAATTTACATTAATTTATCATTCATCATTCATTTGGCGAAAACATTAAAATTAACTTGGTGCTTATTACTTATTCCTTGAGTTTGTTCCTAACCAGGCCCTTGACATCGCTGTTATTGTTCCCAACAATAATCACTTGTTGGCCCTCTACTCCAACCGAAATCATTTGCTTCACATCGTAGGGTAGAACGACTCCACTTTCCATTGCCGAAACGGGTTTAAAGTTTCCATCGCCATCTCCCAGTAGTAATAAACCAATACCACTATCGTTTCGGGGCGTTTCGATTTCTGCCGTGTAGAGGTTGCCCGCAACCAAAATATCCAAGTGTCCATCCCCATTATAATCATCCGATAGAATAGCATTAATGGCCGAAATTTGGGCAGCCTTAGGCAATTCTTTGATGGTAAAATTACCATCGCCTTTATTTTCAACATAAACACTCGCAAAGAGTTTAGCGGAATAATGTAGGGCATTTTCTAAAGCGGTTGGTGTGTAAACCGTAGATAAATTGGAAGAAGCAAAAATATTGTAGGAGCCAAATTTTTCTTTCAATTCGGGAATTTGTTGAGCCGAACAAGACCTTCCCCGCAAAGGATACTGCTCGCCAAAATTATAGTAACTCAGCACAATATCTTTTTGACCATTTTTGTCAAAATCATCGTAGTGGACTTCGAAGGGTTCGTCTTGGGTAGCTTGGTACTTATAATTCAAACCCAAGTTACCCACGATAAAATCCTCGTCCCCGTCGCCGTCAAAATCTTGAGCGTGAACGCTGTACCACCACCCCGTGTGGTCAATCGGCTGATTGTTTAAGGCATCATTAATCGAGATATTTTCTTGTTTTTTCAAAAAGCCATTTTCGTTTTTCAAGAACGTTAGCGGCATCCACTCCCCTACTAACAATAAATCCGTTTGCCCATCTTGGCCATAGTCCGTCCAAACGGCATCGGTCACCATTCCGCTGAAAATCAGGTCTTTGGCGTGACTTCTCGTAATGTCTGTAAACGTTCCGTCGTCGTTGCGCAGCAGGCGACTGATGGCGGGAGAAGGATAAGACCAAGGCGTGTGTCGGCCTCCAACGAATAAATCTAAGTCGCCATCTTGGTCATAATCAAACGGCTTAACACAAGCACCACTATCCCGAAACTTTGGTAAAGTGCCTTCTGATTTCTGTAAGTTCCCCGTTCCATCATTTACGTACAAACGGTCTTGGTACATTTTCGACTGCGGCGCAAATTCGTTACCTCCGCTTACCACGTACAAATCCAAATCACCGTCACTGTCCGCATCGAATAAAGTGGCGTCAACATCTTCAAAATTCTTGTCAGCTTCCAAAACGAATAGGGACTTTTCTACGAACTGGCCATTCAAAGATTGAACAAATATTTGCCCCGACTGCCCCATTGCGCCACCGACAAAAACGTCTTCCAAACCGTCGCCGTTGACATCGCCCTTAGCCAAGGCGGGTCCAAATTGCGATTGTTTATGAGGCAATAAAATCTGCTTTTCGTAGTCGTCGAAGGGGTTTTCTTGATGCGTAAATTGGATAGCTTCCATTGCTTCAAAAATGGGCGTTACGCTAGCGGTGTCCGTATAAAATAACTCGTATCGTTTTCGACCAATAGTAAAAGTTTGATTAGCCATAACGTTGGGGTAGTACGTCGTTTCGCCGTCGGGCCATTCGATAATCACACTCGTCGCCGTTTGCTGTCCCAATCCAAAGTGGGCAATATTTTCGCTGGTGGAGTACATTCCCCGCACGTTCGTCAGTTCGACCAATTGCCATTCCTCACCGAGTTTGGCCTTAATTTTTGTTCCAAAAACGGGTTTGTTTTTATTAAAAATTTCTACTCGTAGATAATTATTATCATCGATTTCGTTGGCCTTATTTTCGTAAATAAAAGCAGTTTCGTTAATGTTGTTAACCACCAAATCTAAATCGCCATCGTTGTCCAAATCACCGTAAGCTGCACCGTTGGAAAAGGTTTCGTGGGCTAGTCCCCATTCGTCCCCCATTTTTTCAAAAGTCAAATCGCCATTATTGCGAAACGCATAATTGGGCAAAGGAACGGAAGGGATGAGTTTTAAGGCTTTTTCCAAATCCAAAATGTCCATAATATTCACCGTTCCCGCATTCGGATTTTTAGCAATAAAGTCGTCGATGGTTTTCTGGACAAATTTTGAAAATTCCTTGGCGGAATCACTGTTTCGAATATCCCGTAATAGGCCGTTGGTCACGTAAATATCTTTGTAGCCATCATTATCAAAATCGGCCAATAAATTTGCCCACGACCAATCCGTATTCGACACGCCCGCCATTTGACCGATGTCACTAAAAGTCCCATTTTTGGTAGCGCTACTACCGTTGTTCAAGTGCAACGAATTGAACATGTATTGATAGTGCCCGCCCTGCTCAACCAATTTCCAAAAGGCTTCGGGGTACATGCCGCCCATGTTCGCTTTGAGGCGGAAATTATCCTCCGCTACCATGTCCAAGGTCATAATATCCAACCAACCGTCGTTATTGATATCCGCCGCATCGACGCCCATTGAATAGTAGGAAATATGGCGCAATTGCTCTTTTAAAACGTCCGTAAAAGTGCCATCCCCGTTGTTCAAATACAACCAATCGGGCGCTTCGTAATCGTTCGTCACGTACAAATCGGTCCAACCGTCGTTATTGACATCCGCCGCAATAACACTATTGGTAAAGCCTGCTTGCAGTAAACCTGCCGATTTAGTTACTTCTACAAATTGCCCTTTACCCGTATTCTTATACAGTCGAGGCATCCATTTTTCTTGCTTTAAGTCACTACCGAATAAGGGCGAATAGTTCCCTGGATTGGGGGGTTGATTGAGCAGAAAAAGGTCTAAATGGCCATCTTTATCGTAGTCTAGGAAAGTAGCGTGGCGGGTTCGTTCGGTGTTATCAACTCCATATTCGACGGCGGCTTCTCGGAAGGTTACCGTTTCCCCTTTTTTCTTAGTGGTATTAATATACAGTGCATTTTTTCGCAGTTTGGGTTTATCGTCGTACAATTCTCTCGTCACGTAAATATCTAACCAACCGTCGTTATTAACATCGGCCAAAAGGACCCCCGACGACCAAGTTCCGTCGTCTTGAATCCCCGCTTGTTCGGTCTGATTCTCAAAGGTCAAATCTCCTTTGTTCAAATACAACTCATCCCGAACTAGATTTCCTGCAAAAAATAAATCGGGTAGCCCATCTCGATTAAAGTCGCCAATACCGACCCCCGCACCACCGTAGTAGTTACTGTAAATCAGAATATTATGTTCTTTTTCATCAGTAATTGTATTTTGGAAAGTGATGCCCGTTTCCTCGGCAGGAAGATTCGTAAAAAGCGGTTGCCCTGTGAGGTAGTTAGCAACAAAGCAAGAGATAAGCAACGTCAATTTTCTCATGTAGCAATAAAGTTTGTTCGGTTCAAGGTACTCGGTGTACGGTTTGCTTTACGAAAAAATTCGTAATTAATGCTAATTTAGACAATTGGTAAGGAGTTTTATCTTAGAACTTCTGGTTCTTTGACACATTGCAAAAGTTCAATCCCTCTGGTGTTGTGGCTTCGTATATGCTTCAATTCTCCGCATTTCATCCCGATTAAAATACGGGACAAGTTACGGAGTTATTCAAGTTAAACCAGCCCGACTGCGTCATGCGGGCGGGTCACTTCGTAATTTTCCAGTTTGCAAAAATTGTCAAAGGACCGAACTTCTTTACTTTTCTTAGCAAGCCCTTACATTTTACAGTAACTAAATTACCGAATAAATGTTGGGATTCGAGCAAATTCGAGTAATAATTTAGTAAAGAAGAGGACAGAATGTGGGGGTAGTTGGTAGTGGGCGGTGGCAGTAAGCAGTAGGCAGTGGCAGTAAGTGGTAGCTTTAGTAAAAAAGTTAATTGAGCCTGGAATAGATAGCAGCAAAAATTAACATTTACATCACCGTACGGGCAAGCTGTTGTCCAAGTCAACATCAAACGAAGCATCTCTATGCGGATAGACAGTTATCCAAAAAAGTAATCGGTAGCAGTTATTAAGCAGCATACAACTTATCCATGCGCTCAGAAATTTCTTGCAATCGAACTCGGTCACCCCCAGCTACTTCAGCAGAACCCCAGCCATGATAGCCAACCTTCTTCAGCGCAGCATTGACCGAAGCCCAATCCGCATCTCCATCGCCCAACTTTACCTTGAAGCCTTCCCAAATACCTTCGTCTGTTTGCTTTTTTCGGCTGTAGTCTTTAATGTCGATTTTAATAATCCGTTTCCCAAGGGCTTCAATCCAGTGAGCGGGCCAGCCGTAGCGTACAATATTGCCCACATCAAAGTACCATCCAATCATTGTACTGTCAAACTCGTCGATGTAGCGAGCGGCCTCCAGTGGACTAATCAAGAAATTATTCCAGACGTTTTCAATGGCGATTTTCACGCCCGTTTCCTCGGCGACGGGTAAGATTTTGCGAATTTCCATCTGTGAACGTTCGTAAGCCTCCGCGTAGGAAATGTTCGCTTTGACCACAGCGGGTACTAATAAAACGGTCGTTCCACCGTATCGCTTAGTTGCCCGCAGCGCCGTTTTCATGGATTCCACACATTCGGTCCGAACTTTTGGGTCGGGGTGCGAAAGTGGCATTTTCCAATGAAGAGCGTTGACTGTTCCCGGTAGTTCAATACCGCTTTTATCTCTCGCTTTCAAAATTTCCTTTTCGTCCAAATCGTTGGGGCTATCCAGTTCTACCCCGTGAAATCCCAAGTCTTTGACCAACTTAAACTTATCCAAAATGGACAACTCTTCTTTTATCATGCCGAACTTTAGGCTTTTTTTCACCAACGGTTGTGAAGTGGAAAACGGAGTTGGTTGAGTTGCCGTCGCACAAGCAACATTGGAGAATAAAGCCATGGAGGTGGTAGCAATAGCGCTTTGTTTGAGGAACGTTCTTCTGTTGGTAGGCATGGTGCAGTTATTAGTGACTCATTGATTAGTGACTGGTGTAAGCTCTGTAAATTCTTGATGCAGGTCTCCCGACCTGCAAAAGCAGGAGATGCTGAGAAAGCATCGCCTGCTCAAGAACTATTTACACAAACTTCGTCATACCGGGCTTCGCTACGTCCGCCATTTTCCAATCCAAATCCCAGCTGTATTCGTCGATTTTTGGTCCCAGTACTTCTTCGGAGTTAATCGCTTGTTCCCAAGTCAAGCTTTCGCCCGTATAGGCCACCATTCGTCCCCAAAGAGCCAACATGGTACTATTGGCCGCTCGTTCACCGTCGTTAATCGGATTGCCGTTTCGGATGGAAGCGAACAACTCATCGTGTTCGGTTTGATACATATTATTTTTGTCTTTGCGACCGTGATTCTTTTCCCATTCCCAATTCGTTTCGCCGACGATTTCGTGCTTGCGGAAAACGTCCATATTAGTGCGCCCTTTATTGCCCATCGCTTCGATATGATAGGCTCTTGCGCAGTTTTTCTGCTGTCGGCAAATATGGAATCCCTTGGTGCCGTTGGCGTATTCGTAGATGATGGAAAAGTGGTCGTACACATTGCCATATTTCTCGTCCGTTCGACTTTGGCGACCGCCCGTTCCAACGGCTCGAACGGGAAGTTCATCGCCCATTGCCCAAGACATTAAGTCTAAGCTATGAACTGCCTGTTCAGCGATATGGTCGCCAGATAACCAATTGTAGTACAACCAGTTGCGTAGTTCCTTTTTAAATTTACCCCAACTTGGCTTCGTGTCTTTCCACCACAAAGCGCCCGTATTGTACGTAGAATATAAGGTGTGGATGTCTCCAATAGCACCATCCAGTACCTTGTCAAAAGTCTCTCTTTTCGGATAATCGTAACGCCAGCAAAAACCCGACATAAAGCCTAGATTTTTCTCCTTTGCCTTTTTGGCCGTTGCAATTACCCTACGGATTCCGGGGGCGTCAACGGCGACGGGCTTTTCGAAAAAAACGTGCTTACCCGCATCAATACAGGCTTCCAAATGTGCAGGACGAAAAGAAGGCGGCGTTGCCAAAATAATCACATCTACGTCCGACTCAATCACTTTTTTGTAACCGTCAAAGCCCGTGAACTTGTGGTCGGGATTAACTTTTAGCTTTTCTGGATTTTCGTCCATCAAAGCATTATAAGCTAGGTCTAAGCGGTCTTCGTAAACGTCGCACATGGCGGTCAGAACCACATTGGGGTCGGCATTCATCGCTTGGTTAGCAGCGCCCGTTCCTCGGCCACCACAGCCAATGAGACCTACCTTTAAAGTATCGGCGTTGAATTGATGCTTAGGATATTTGTTAGCTAAAACGTTGAAGCCTACTGAACTAGCGGCGAGGGTGGACCCTGTCAGTTTCATAAACTTTCTTCTGGAATTATTGGTCATTGCGCTTTCTGTTTTTTACTAAAATTGGATATAAATTGGGAATAGCTAGTATCCCTTTTTACCCCAATTCAGTTTACGGTTCGAATAAATATATTTAGCTAATGTAAGGCTTTTTCGGTAAAATTTATAGCAGTCCAATGATGGATTGGACAAAGTTCAAAGCGGATGTCCTTTTTTAGTCGTATTTTTACGCTGTGATTAGGTGCATAACGTACTTTATTAAATTAGTAGCAGTGAGAAAATAAAATTACATTTTCAAAATTTCAACTTACTGACTGTCACCACTTTTAGATTTTGAATTTTACATTTTAAATTTTACATTTTTCTTAGTTGAATGACAGTAGCTTTTGTTTCAGAAAAAGTGATAGACGAAGTAGCCGCTTCCATGGAAGGAAACGAGGTACAGTACGATGCGGCCATTACCGATTTGCAGGGCAAACAACCTATCTTATTTTCCTATTTACTATCGGAAAGTTTCAAGTTGCTCACCAAAGAGGAAAGCGACTACTTGATGTATCTAGCCCTTATTATTTGGAAAGCCGTTAGCACCGAAAGTCCCGAATTGCCCATTCTGACCTCGGAGCAAATCGAAGAAACGGAGGAAAAAAATTGGACGATTTTTACCGAAAGTAAAGCTCGAAAATTTCGGGAAAAGCTGGACGCTTTTTTTGACAATTATCCCCAAGAAGATTTATTGGCCTTTGTGGAAGATGCGTTGGTGGACGACGAAGATAATTTCGTAACCAAAGAAGGGCGAGACTTTATTTTCATTGGCTTAAAAACGACGATTGACGCTTTCTGTGGTGTCGAAGTTTAAGTTTGATGATTAAAAGCTCCTGCAACATTTCCCCTCATTCTTTGTTTTATAACCAAAGTAGATAACTCTTTACAGCATCCAATTGAGAAGCATAAGGTAAGCATTACAACAGAGGATAAGCAAATTTTCGTTTTGTAGCACAAACTGTGAGTTCGACAGTCTCTATTCTCTCAACGAAGTGGTCTCTATTCTAAAAAAAAGATTATGGCATTATTAGATAAAGCAAATCTGATTATCTATCGGATTCGAGAAAAAGGACTCGAAGTTTTCTTGGTCAATCCGTCCGAAAAGGACGCACAGAAGGAAGAGTGGACATTGCCACAGGGAAAAATAAATGACCCTGCGAAAGCTATCGCACTTTTACAAAAAGACCAAACCTTCGAACTCGACCCCGTCGAAAACGTAGAGGGGGAAGCCGAAAATGCCATTGCCGTAGAAGGAGACTGGCACGACATTCCTTCGCTAAAAAGTCTGATTAAAGACGATGCCAACTTTATGAAGGATACGTTGAAGCAGATGCTACCCGACCTAGAACAACGAGGTACTTATTTTGCCATCAAAGAAGCCTTCAAAAAAGTGCTACCTAGCCAGTACGAATTTTTAAAAGAATTAAAAGATATTGTTCGAGATAAGAACAGTAGTAATTTTTGATAAAAAAAGAGTAACTAAGACTTAGCTAGACTTCAAGCTAAGTGGCTAGTCAAGATAAAGTTGTCGGATAGGAGAGGGAGATTCCTTGAGGGAATCTTTCTCTTTCAACGGTTAAAAGAAGAAGATTCTCTAAAAGAATCTCCTTCTCCTGCTCAATCGAAACCCGACAGTATCAATTTGAAAAGCTGCTAAGTCTTAGTCTATTTTACCCACTAATAACAGGAACAGCATACATCCCTCACTCTACCGCTTCCTATCCTACCCTCGCCATACTGATCCCAAAAAATTTGTTAGTTTATCTACCTCGCTACACCTACCAAGACTTCATCTTGCATCCCCATAAATGTTTTAGGATACACAACGGCTGGTTCGGTTAATGCGTCAATTGCGGCCACTTCCTCGTCGGTTAATTGTATTTCCGTTGCGGCGATGTTCGAATCTAGCTGTGTTAATTTACTGACGCCTACAATGACGGAAGCAACCACTTTTTTAGTCAACAACCAAGCAATTGCGATGGCGGCAGGCGTAACGCCTTTATCATCAGCTATTTTTTTTATTGTATCAACGACATCGTAAGCTACTTCTCGGTCAAACAATCCCAAATCGAAGCTGTTCAATCGGCTGTCGGCGGGTGCGGGGTTTTCTCTAGTGTATTTACCCGTCAAAAACCCACTACTCAAAGGCGACCAAACCATCATGCCCACTCCGTGGTGCAAACTCATTGGAATAAATTCGTTTTCCACTTCCCGATTCAGAATGGAATAGTGCATTTGGGAAACGGTAAACGGCTGATAATTCAAGTCTTTTTGCCGTTGTATCATGGTGGCTGCTTTCCACGCTTGGTAATTGGAAAAACCAATATACCGCACCATTCCCTTTTGTACCAAATACTCCATCGCTCGCAGGGTTTCATCAATGGGCGTAATGGGGTCATCGTTGTGCAACAGAACTACATCCAAATAGTCTGTATTTAAATTTTTTAAACTTCGTTCGGCTTGTTGAATTAAGTGCTTAGCGTTTACGCCCGCATTGAAAGCCTGTTCGCCCGCTCGGAAAGCGTACTTGGTAGAAATAATTGCGTCGTGTCGATTATTACCGAGCGCTTTTCCCAACATTGTCTCGGATTCGCCATTGCTGTACATATCCGCCGTATCGAAGAAATTGATACCTTTATCCAAGGCTGTGCTGATTAACTCGTTCGCTTTTTGTTGGTCAAACGTAAATTTCAATCCGTAGTAATCACCCTTTCCAAAGGTCATTGTTCCTAGTGCTAATTCCGAAACGACTAAGCCCGAATTTCCTAATTGTCTATAATTCATAACTAATGTGATTTTTAATTTTTAGCCTTCAAAATAGAAGACAATACAAAGGTAGGGCGGAAAAGAGGTTGCGGAGATACAGATTTCAAAGGAAGAAATACAGATTTCAAAGAAGCTATCAAAAAGGCTATTGTTTTCGAAAAGCGTTGGGCGTCATCCCCAATTGTTTTTTAAAAAAGGCTGAGAAATGGTTCGGATATTTAAAATGAAGCGCGTAAGCAATTTCTTTGACGGATAGGTTGGAATTGCGTAGTTTGGATTTGGCTAGTGTCAACAAATGATTTTGAATCAATTCGGAAGCAGAATTTTCGGTAATTCGCTTAACTAAAGAATTGAGGTGGTTCGGATGGATAAGTAGTTGTTCGGCGTAAAATTGTACTTGATGAGCGGCCGTATCTTTATAAGATTTATCTGGATAGAAAGCGGTTTCTAAGAGCGTCTTGAATCGAGCCACGATACTGAGGTCACTGTCTCGTTGATGACGGGTTGTAGCACTTGTGGTTGGCTGTTGTTGGTAATACAATCGAGCCGTTTTGAGGAGCAAAATATGGAGAAAATGCTGGATAATTTCCAAATGATGAACCGTGCGATGGTGATGTTCAAAGTGGATACTATCCAGGATACGGTGCAAACTTTCCGCTTCTAGCTTAGATACCCTTAGTGGCATCGTGTAGTCGCTCAATAAAAAAGGAAACTGTTCAGAGATGCGCTTTTTAAATCCCGCTCGCCGATAGAATTCTTCCGTAAACATGACGTAATAGCCCGACCAATTGGGCGCAATATCCCAATGCGTAATTTGGTAAGGGGAATTAAAAAAGACCGTAGCTTGTAAATCTTTGGTATCGAAATTGCCCGTGGTCGCATATCCTTCGCCATCTAGTTTGAGGGCAATTGCGTAAAATTCGTGTTTGAAAGGAGGCATTTGTTGCTTAATCGTGGCCATGTTCTCCTCAAAACTACGAATGTCGTACTCCTCTTCTTTAGGCGGAGCGATGCTAATACCCGCACAGTAGGCACGAAGCGTAGAAAAATGCAGTAAATTCCTCATGTCACTTCTGCTCTATTTTCAGTAATTCCACTTCAAAGGCCAAGGGGGTGTTCGGCTCAATTACGTTCGGAAACCCTTTCTCTCCGTACGCCAAACCCGAAGGTACCAAAAAGAGCGCTTTGCCGCCCGCCCGCATCAATTCCAATCCTTCGTTCCACCCCGCAATCATGTTTCCAATGTAAAATTGAATCGGTTTTCCTTTTTTATAAGACGAATCGAAGACTTTTCCATCGAGCGTATAGCCCTTGTAATTGACCGTTACCCAATCGCCCCAAACGGCCATTTCGCCCGTCCCTTCCTCAATCATTTGGTAGTATAGCCCCGATTCCGTTGGCGTCAACGCAATGCCTTTGTCCATCATGTAATTAAGCAAGGCGTTTTTATCTTTTTCAGCCTGCGTTCGGGGGTTGGAAATAAGTTCGGAAGCCAGCGAAACGAGCAAGTCATCTTCGTTTTCGGCTACTTGAACTTGGACGGTGCTTTCGGTTGGCGGCGGTTGGGAGTTGCCGCAAGCCAAGAGGAATAGGAGGAAGTAGATACCGATTATTTTTTTTTGACTCATGCGGTCAAAGATACGTTTTTTAAGTCATAGCTAGGCTTAGTTGACCTGTCAGAAAATTAAAGGGCCTTATACCAAAATAACAAAAATTAATTTTTTGACTTCTCCCCTTTTTTCCCGACCTTTCTACTTCTTAACTCTAAACTACACAAAATGAGCATCAAGCAATTTGACTACGATGGCAAGCCTATTTCCTTTGAGTTCAAGGATGGAAATAAAATGATTAACGCTACTGAAATGGCCAAGCCATTCGGTAAACCAGTAGGAAACTTTCTTCGACTCAAAGAGACAAAAGAATACATAGTGCTACTAGAAAACCGATATTCACATCTGAATATCGGTCGGGAAGTGCTCAGAGTTGTAAAAGGTGGTGATGCCATTAATCAAAGGCTTCAAGGCACTTGGATGGATGAAAAGCTAGCCCTCAAATTTGCAGCATGGCTCTCCCCAACTTTCGAGTTATGGGTCTATGACCGAATTGAGGAGCTGTTGAAAACTGGTAAAACCGAACTCCCATCCCACCGCCCAGGCATAGAACTCATCAAAGCCATTCGCTTAATCGCCGACAAACTAGAATATCAACAGCGAGACATCGACCAAAATAAAGAAGCGATTGCCGAAATTCAAGACGCCCTCAACGAATTAGAAGCTAAAATCACCAGTCACGATGAAAATTACTACTCCGTAGCGGGCTACTGTTCGTTAAAAAACAAACCTTGCACCCTGAAAATGGCCCAAGAATATGGTCGTCAAGCCACTGCTTTAAGTTATCAAAAGGGATTTCCAATTGGCTCTTGCCACGATGAGCGTTACGGAAAAGTTGGGACTTACCATAAGGAAATTTTAGAAGCACTAATTTTATGATTGGAAAAATGGGTAGTGTATCAGATGTAAGGCTAGGCATTCATTCCAAAAACTATTTCTAGGTTTAAGTAAATTTTAGTCATGTTAAACTCAAAATTATTTTTGGTTCTTTTAGTTCTAATTATTGTGCTAATTATTCTGTATTTTTTTGGGAAAAAGTCGGTTCACCACGAAATACTGATTAGTGCCAGTCCCGAAGAAGTATGGTACGTTTTAACCGATACACCAGAATATGACAATTGGAATCCGACCATGAAACTTTTGGAAGGAGAAGTAAAAAAGGGCAACAAGGTAAAATATCAATTTACCCAATCGGCTGATAAAAGCTACGCTATTGAAACCTATGTGAAAGAAGTCATTCCAAATAAATTACTCAATCAGGGAGGAGGTATGACAGGAATCATCACCTTTGACCACCGCTACCTTTTAGAAGCCATAGACCATAAAACTAAAGTGACCATTCACGAAGACTATGGAGGTATTTATGTGAATTTTTGGAATCCTAGTCCCGTTGCAAAAGCCTATCAGCGACTTAACCAAGCGTTAAAAGTGAGAGTAGAATCACTAGTAAAAAAGTAAACAGTACTTACTTCGCCGCCCTAACCACTGTATTCCGCTGAATCCAACAAGGCACCCGAAAAGTACTTCCCTCCTTTAGTCCACGAATAAAAATATCTTCCTTATTGGGCATATACTGCGCATAACGCCGAATAAACTTATTCGCCTCGGGCGCAGCGGCAGGGTCAATACTCTTGGCTTTATTCCACATATCCAAGGCGACCCAAACGACGATTTGGCTATCAAATCCCGTTCCGGGGCCACAAAGCGGGCCACTAGAAGCGTACAACCGGCCAATGACTAAGTAAGGTTCTCCCCAGTCGGGTTTCAATTCGGCCGCTTTGAGGGCGTATTCTCTCGCTTTCGAAAAGCGCTTTAGATGCACGTAATAGACTTTGGCAATTCGTAAAGTATAAGTGGCTTTTTTATCCGTATCCGTTTCTTCCTCAATCAACTGTTCGTAGTAGTCGATGGCTTTTTGGTAATTACCATCTCGCAGTGCTTGGCTGCCCAGCTTGGCCGTAGAGGGTTGTGAAGCGACGACACAGTTTTTGTTGTAGGCTTCGTTCAAAGCGGCCAAAGCAGCATCGTCGTCGCCACAGCCACCCCATTTCAAGCGACTAAAAACGGTTGTAATCACATCACAATCCTGCGGGCTTTCTTCAAAATCTACGTAGTATCGTTCATTGTAGTAAGCACAATCGTAAAACCCTTTGATAGTTTCCAAATCTTCCAATCGGACGGGCGCATAACTCTCAATAATTTTCCACGAATCGCAGCCTTTCCCTTCGCAATCTTCGACGCCTTTCGCAATCGTTTCTTTGATTAAACTTTGGTATTTGAAGGCTTCCTCCGTTGGAATTTTTTCTTCCAAAGTCAAATCCACTAACGTCGCCGTGAAAGGATTGATGATAAAATAGGGCATCTCGTTCCCTTCCGAGTCGGCGACTTCTTTGAAGATTTGGTAAATTTCTTCTTTGCTCGCTTTGTCTTTATAATTAAAGTACAGGTTAAAGCCTTTGAGTCCTTTGTACTGCGCTGCTTTTTTGGGATAGCACTTCGCCGCTTCGTCGTACAGTTCGAAAATTTTATCAATATAGGCCGATTTCTTGGCAACATCTTCCTCTTTACCGTACATGTATTTATAAATCTTCACCCCGTCCATAAAGTGATAATCCCGCAATCCGTCGGCAGCAGGAGCCATTTTTATCGCCTTTTCCCACAAAGGCATCGCCTCGTCAAACTTTTTCATTTTTACCAAATCTCGATACAACACGTGCGCAGTTTCCGCTTCGTCGGGATTGCTTGATTCATAAAATTTCCCGCAAGGGCTCAAGTCGTCCCGTACTTTTGGTGGCGGAGGCGGAGGCGTTTCAACCACTTCTTCGACGACTTTAGGCGCACAGGTTACTAATAGAAAAGCAGTTAGTAAAAATAAAAAAGCTCGTAATTTCATTGCAAATCGTATTTATTCAGAATAGAGAGTAGGGATTAGAGAATAGGGACTTTTTGACGGAGACAAAGGTGAAAAACAAAAACCGTCAACGTCTGATTCCGTGTTCCCTTTTTACGTGCTATAAAAAATAAAGTAGTGTACGACTAAAATAGGGTAGCCTTAAAATTACCCCGTAACGGGAATGTCTTTCGACAGCAAGTTGTGTTTTCAAAATAGTCATAAAGTTGTGTTTTAGTTCTTTGACATCGTTGCAAATTCTAATATTTCTTGT
>JBCCQK010000029.1:0-30452 GCA_039024375.1 Bacteroidota bacterium | reverse complement strand
CGACACATTTTATGATGGACTCTTTTTCAATTCTACTTCGTTAAAAATTATCTCCGTAGCGATGCTATGCAGAGAATTTTTACCTTGTAGAATGAAAAAATAGCCTCATCAAAAATGACGATTATTTATAGTTAGGTACTTAAACTATCACAGCTTTACACTGAAATCGTTATTCTCGGCTAATTTCCATACATTGTTCTAATATTTTTACCGCCCCCAGAAAACTTGACATCATGCAGCACTTCAAGAACTTACAGCTACTTTCACTAGGGATTATCTTTCTGAACCTATTTTTTAACTTATCCTTCCTATCCGCTCAATCTTTTAGCCCCGGTGTTCATACGGTTACTGTTCCTAATGGAACCGTAGAAATGGAGATAAAAGCACGAGGTGCCGACGGCGGTGATTTCGAAGCAAAATCAAACACCGAGGGGGGACAAGGCGCAACTGTAACGGCAACCTTTTCCGTTTCGGGAGGCAATGTGTTAACAATTATTGTGGGTTCTAAGGGACAAAACAGATGTGGCACTTGCCGAGGATTTAATGGCTCTGCTGGCGGTGGTGGCGGTTCGGGAATTTCTTTGAATGGTCAAGTATTGGTAATTGCTGGTGGCGGCGGTGGTAGCAATGATTTTGGTTTAGTTGGCAGTGGCGGACAAGGGTTTACGGGAAGCGGACAAGGAGGAAATGTATCCGTAGCGGCAGGGTCAGATAGCGGTGGTGGCGGCGGTGGCCTACTGTCAAGTGGCGGTGATGCACCTGGTGGTAGTCGAGCGGGTGGTGGTGGCCAAGTCAATGTCACTGGACTTTCTAGCGGAGGAGTAAGAAATACTTTTCTTTCTACATCGGGCGATGGGGGCAGTGGATTTGGTGGTGGTGGTGGCGGTGGAAAGTTTAATGATGGCGGTGGCGGTGGTGGCGGTTATACTGGTGGTAGTGCTGGTGGTGGCGGTGGTAGTTCGTTTGTGGCCGCTTCGGCTTCGAGTGCTTCGGCGATTCCAGGAAGTAGTGGCGGCGGTACAGGACTGAACGGAAGTGTAGCCATCGTTTTTCATGCTTCGACCGACGATTGCCCGAACGACCCCGCAAAAAAACGACCCGGTTTCTGTGGCTGCGGCACGCCTGATACCGATACCGATGAGGATGGTTTGCCCGACTGCGTAGATGGTTGCCCATTCAATTTTTTCAAAACGAGTCCCGGCGCTTGCGGCTGCGACCAACAAGAAACGGATAGTGATGGGGACGGCACGCCCGATTGTATCGACGGCTGTCCTAAAGACCCTAATAAAATTAAGTCTGGGTGCTTAGGCTGTGGGGTAGCGGACATTGATAAGGACGGAGACGGAAAGGTAGATTGCGAGGACAGTTGTCCCGATAATTACAACCCTAGTCAACAATTGGCGGGCGACTGCGATTGCGAAGCGCCAAAGATTATGAGCGTGGAGGTCATCAATATCAGTGCTTGTGACCCATCTGGCGAAGAAAAAGACATCTTCACGGCGGACGTTCAGGTCACTTTTACCGACCCGCCAACGCTCGGTGCCGTCAATATTACGGGCGATATTAATGAAGGCAAATTTCCCGAACGAATTAATTTTGATAACGGTTCTCGGCAAAGTGTTTTTATAGTCAAAAATCGACCTTTCAAAGCTAACGGACAGCCCATCAATATCCGAGCAGCATACATCGGCAACGAAGGCTGCGGGATGAGCGTTGCCAATGCGGGAATGGCGCCCGAAGGCTGCGTGGAACTGAACGATTTACCCGTTGTCATTGGCACGAGAGAAGTAGACAACTACTGCGAATTAATCATGAAAGATTCGGGGATTTATAAATTGGTGACTTGGATTAATAACGATTCGGCCAATACGGTGAAAGTGCAAATCATCCAAACGGACGCGGAAAAGACTTTGATTATTCTCCAAAATTTGCAAAATGCCAACGGTAAATTGCAAGGGTTTATTCAAAAATTGAATTTGGACAAAACCATTAATTTAGGGATTGCCAATCCTCGAACAACGCCTAAAATGAAAGGTCGTTGGTCGCCCCCTCTACGAATTGATTATCAACCCAATGAAGGGGATGCTTGTATCGGAATTCCACCAGTGAAATTTATTGAATGTAACGATAATGGAACAAGTGACCCCGACGATGATTATCTTATTTTTGATATGACGGTCGTCGGAGAAAAGGACAAAACCTACGATTTGAGTGGTGGAATTATTCCCAGCAAAGGGGGATTCAACACGCTTTCTTCCTTCCGTGCACCTGCTGGTTCGGCACTCGGCGATATGTTCTCGTTTATGGTAACGACCACGGACGATACGACTTGCGAAATCGAAGTTAATCTTCCTAATCCAGGTTTCTGCTCTGATGTTTGTCGCATTACGGACATCAGTTTGGGGAATTTTCAACGATGCCAAGACTTCGGTTCGGTGAATCCGACAGACGATATTTTTATGGCGGATATTACCGTCAGCTTTAAAAATCCTCCAAATCGAGGGTTTCTCAATTTGGATGCTGTAGCTATGTTTACGAGTGAGGCGAATTTCCAAACGGTGTTTGACGATGCAGTAAGAGTAAGCCGAATTAACTCGTCAAATACGTACGTTTTTGAAAACGTAACGATTCCCGAAGGAGCTGATACCTACGAATTGTACGCTTCCTTCTCGGCAGACGATTGCGAGTTTGCCTTAACGGATTATTATATTCCGAACGTTCCTTGTTTCACGTTAAGGTCTTGCCCTCCGATTAGCGATTTGACCGTGAATTTGGACGAAGCGGCGCAAAATACGGTACTTTTCGATTGGCCTTACTTGGAGAATGCCTTATTGCAAACAGTAGAAATTCGAGTTCCGGGCTTGCCTTGGCAGACCATTGCTAATGATAGTAGCGATGCTCGAATTGTGGCGTTGCTCCCCAATACAACTTACGAATATCGACTTCGCTATTATTGTCAAGAAAATGCTTGGTCGGAGTACAATATAGGAACTTTTACAACGGGGGATTCTCCGTTGGACCAAGACGGATTAGCTACTGAAACGGAAAACCTCAATGCTAGATTATTGGATAATATTCGGAAATTAGATGCGTTCGATGGAAAAAAATTACACCTATTTCCAAACCCCGTTCGTAATCAACTAACCGTTTTTTATGATTTTAGTACGCTTTCATCTAATAACAATGAACCCGTAATTCTACGCATCTTCGATTTGCTAGGACGACAAGTGCATCAAATACCATTCGAACAATCGGACGGTTTTCTACACGTCAACATGGAGCTGTTGCCCAAAGGCGTTTATCAATTACAGTTGAATAGAGGAAAAGAAAGGGTTACTCGGAAGTTTGTGAAAAGTTAGCGTAGTAGGCAGTAGCAGTAGGGGTAAAGAGGAATGCCAAAGAAGGTCAACAACTAAATTCGTGTTTCCCAAATTTCCGTGTTACAAAAACAGACCCCAAAGGGAAAAAGAAAAGGAATAAAAAACTAACGCACAATTCCAAAAAGCAATTACTGCCTACTGCAACCCATTCCAATAAGACGCAGGAACAGTTGTCCCTAAGCCCTGCGCTTGACGCAAATCGGCTGCTGCTTGCTGCTTATTGCCGATATTTTTGTAGGCTAACCCTCTTTGCATATAAAAAATACCATTACGCTGCTTGAAGCGAAGCGCCTCATTGTAATCCGTAATGGCCGCCTGATGTTGTCCCAATCGACTTTTAGCTAATCCTCTTTCGTACCAAACGTCTGCATCGTAAGGATTCAAGGTCAAATAAGTAGTATGGTCTTGAATAGCTAGGTCGTACTGACCATTTTGCATATAGAGTAAGGACCGATTAGCATAGCCACCCTTTTCTTCGGGAGCTAATTCGATTGCTTTATTCAAATCGGCCAAAGCTGCTTGGCCATTCCCCATAAAGCCAAAAGCAGCGCCTCTATTCGCATATAATTCTCCTAATTCTGGGCTGAAGGAAATACCTTTAGTGTAGTCATCAATGGCTCGCTGTACTAAATTTCTATCGTTTTTGGGTGCCCCCAAATCAAAATAGGTTTTCCCTCGACTGTTGTAATTATTTCCCTTATCTGGTTTAACCTCAATCGCTCGATTATAATCAGCTAACGCTGAGTCGATGTTTCCGATGTCTCGGTAATATTGTGCTCGGTTAGTAAAGGGCGTATCAATACCGTCATAGTATTTCAATACGTGAGTCCACAACGTTTCTCCATTTTCCCAAATGCCATTTTGCTGCCAAGTCATTACCATAAAGACCAAACAATAGCCTGCTAGACCTACTTTTACTGGCATCGAATTTTTATTCGTAGATAGTATTTTTTGAAAATAGTAGCCCGCCGCAAAGAATAGCCCAAAGTAAGGAACGTAAGTAAATCTGTCCGCTAGAAATCCTTGCCCTGCACCTAACACTTGTAGCATAAAAACTACATTGACCGTAAAAAAGGCAATGCCAAAGAGTAAGGCTGTTTGTTGTTTTTTGTATAAAAAATAGAGTCCAACCACCAAAGGAATCAATAGGCCAGCAATTAGGTAGAAATGACTGCCAATGACCGAAGGGTAGGGATAAAGTGGAGACATTCGGTAGGGAAAAATAGCTTTAGCCAAATAAACGATGTAAGTATAAGCGCCAACAATTAATCGTTCAAAGAAAGTATAATCCGTTGCTTGGTCGAGCGACCCTTCTTTGGACAAGAAAAAAATACCCGCTAGACCAAAAGTTAGTGATAGTAAAAAATAGGGTACTTTTTCGAGTAAAAGTTGAAAATTGAGTGGTCGTTTCAAATAATAATCGACGGCTAACATGGACAATGGAAGCGCCACCGCTTGAATTTTTGACAATAGCGACAGCAAGAATAAAGGCACGATGAACCACAATCGGAAACTATCTTTTTTATCGGACTGGACGTATCGGATATAGTGAAAAAGTGCTGCAAAATAAAATGTACCGAACAGTACGTCTTTTCGCTCAGTTACCCACGCTACGGACTCTACCCGCATCGGATGAATACCAAATAGCAAGGCTACAAAAGCCGCACTCAATGGAGAAAGTTGCAGACTACGACTCACTTTAAAAACAAAAAATACGGTGATTAAATGTAGCAGCAAGTTATTGACGTGCATGACCGTCGCATTCAATCCAAACAATGCCTTTTCAATCGCCAACGTAAAAATCGACAACGGGTTATAGTTACCAATCACCGTATCGGTAAAGATTCCTTTAATGCTCGGCCAATCGAAGACTTGCAAATTGGGATTTTTCAAAATATTAACGTCGTCGTCCCAAGTCACAAAGTCGTTGAATAGCGAAGGTATAAAAGCGACAGTTGTGAGCAACAATACGCTGAGAAGCAACAAACCTGAAGGGGCTGAGGTTGACAACTTGGATGCCTTATTGGTCTTCTGCTTGGTTGATGATGGTTGTTTTTTGCGCTTCGATTGCTTCGCCATACAGGAGATATTTTTCTATTTAAACTTCCAAAAATCTCACCAAAAAATACCCGATTTAAAATGAAAAAAACCGTTAGCCGTGTACCGTCAACCAAAAAAAATTACAATTTCACAAATCGAACCGTCTCTTCTACCATTTGTCCCGTCATCCAACCTTTAACGAAGTAGATACCCTTTGGTAAGTTGCTTATATCAATATTATTCTGAGCAGTGATGATAGATTGTTCCAAAACCTTTTGCCCAATGCTATTGAAAATCAATATGCGTTTTTGATGCGTCACTACCGAAGACTGCCACGTCAAGTTTAAAAAAGTCTGTGCGGGGCTTGGATAAACCAAAAATTGCGGCGGTGAAGTAGCCTCCACTTCGTTGGTCGTCACGAGTGTACTACAATCATACATATCGGGTAAATCTCTTTCGAAAAGCGTAAACTCATCTTCGTAAAAAGCTTTGAAACTGTCATGATTGGGCGATTCGGGCAGCGGCACCCAATGGTGGTTAGGACGGTCATTGCGCCAAGTGTGGGCAAACGCAATTTTACGGGCAATCGAATCGGACTTGATGGTTTCTAAAAAAGTGGTTGTGAACCAATCGTCGTTTTTGGCGAATTGAATCCCACCGTTGACGCCAAATTCTGTTAGGGCTGCCACCTTTTGGTGGGCTTCCGCAAATTCAACGACTAGTTGGCAATTGGCTACCAAAAACATTTCGTACAACAAAACGGCGTAGCTGTCAAAACCAATGATATCTACGTAGTCATCGCCCGGATAGCGGTTTTCGTAGCCGCCCAAAAAAGCAGGGTCGGAGGGAGAGTAAGCGTACAAAACGTGGTGTAATCCTCGTTCATTACGCAAATAATCGACCGTGAATTGCCACAGGGCAACGTATTGGTCGGGCGTGCAATGAGGAGCGCCCCACCAAAACCAATCTCCCGAATTTTCGTGAAAAGGACGATAAATAACGGGAATAAAATCTCCATTATCGGCCTTCAAACGGTTGAAAAAATTAGCGACCCTATTTAGGTGGGTAATGAATCGACTACGGGCGGCGGAGTTGGTTTGTAACAATGATGCTACTGTATTTCCAGTGGTATTCCAAGCATCTCCCGTATTATTAAAGTTGGTCATGTGGTCGCTAAAAACCAAGATTCCTCCTCTTTCGTAAGCATTCTTGGCGTGTTGTTCAAAGATAAATCCCCGTACGAAATCGAAGCCGTGAATAGCTGGGTAATCCCCCACCGATTCCAAGCAATCTGAACGATTGTCTAGACCATTGCGGTCTTCCCAACCGATTCCTTCGAAGGTGCTATTTTGGTGACCAAACAGTAGGTGGTCATTGCTTAAATGTCGTAGTTGTTGATATAAGGTTTGCGTCTGGCAAGTCGCCAATGGGTCGGATTGGCCCCAACAATCGGAGGCTAAAAAGAGTACCAATAACCCTATTACTGGACATTGAAAATTAAAAAATAGCTGGAATGACTTGAATGGCAAAAGCATATAATATTTCGAAATATTTTCGCTCCGTTTATTAAAAATTAGGCGAATTAGATTCTTCTTGCAAATTAGATTTTATTGAGTCCTAAAGTGTGATTTTGGCGTAATAAATTCGTTCGGGAATTGACAAATGGTAGGAAAAAACTTTTTTTTCGAAAAAAATAATACTTCTTTGCAGGTGCAAATGCGAAACCCCGATGAGGAACTATTAGTCGAACTATACCACGAGGCGTAGGACAAAAGGTGATTTTTGACGCCAATTTAGCATAGTAGTAAAATAACTAATATTTGAAATTGCTTTATACTTTACTTAAATAGATATGTAAAATATATTGATTGACAATGACTTGTAGTAAGTATTTGATAGTCAGTTAATTATTGACCTAAATTATTGTATGGACTACTTTTTTAATTTAAAAAAAATATGTTATTTGCAGATAGGTCAAACCGATTAACGGAAACTTTTTGGCAAGATTTTTTGTAATTATTGTAAGAATGCTACCGATATAAATTTTTTTGACTCAAAAGTCAAGTTTTTTATAACTGCCTAGAAAAATAGGGGTAACCTTTGGGCTACTAAAGCGTATTTTTATTCGACCATACTAACATAATCTTATAAACCAAAATTCCCATGCGTCAATTAAAAATTACCAATAAGATAACGACGAGAGAAAGTCTAGCTCTGGACAAGTACCTAAATGATATTGGTAAAATTCCAATGCTCAATGCGGAAGAAGAAGCGGAAATGGCGCGCCGCATCCGTGCTGGTGACCAATCTGCATTGGAAAGACTTACCAAAGCTAACCTGCGATTCGTCGTCTCCGTTGCCAAGCAATACCAAAATCAAGGTCTTTCGTTGAGTGATTTAATCAATGAGGGAAATGTTGGTTTGATGAAAGCGGGTAAGCGTTTTGACGAGACTAAAGGATTCAAATTTATTTCCTACGCTGTTTGGTGGATTCGACAATCTATTTTGCAAGCAATTGTAGAATACTCTCGAATTGTTCGTTTGCCACTTAATAAAGTAGTTTCTTATAATAAGGTCAACGAAGCCTATCTTTCTTTCGTACAACAATTCGAACGGGAACCCACCAACGAAGAATTGGCCGATTTGCTGGGCATGACCGCCAAAGAAATCTCCAATATGTTGAAGGGTAACGGTCGGCACTTGTCCGTCGATGCCCCTTTGAGCGGAGAAGACGGTGATTCAACGATGTTGGACGTTATTTCAAGCGAGCAGGATATGACGCCCGACGGTCGTTTGATGGACCAATCGCTGAAAGAGGAAGTGCAGAATGGTCTGTCGATTTTGTCGCCCCGAGAAGTGGAAGTGCTTTCCTCTTACTACGGTTTGAATAGCCACAAATCCTTGACTTTGGAAGAAATCGGGGAACTGTACGGTTTGACAAGAGAGCGGGTACGACAGATTAAAGAACGAGCGATTCGCCGTTTGCGCAAGTCGTACAATCGGAATGCGTTGAAGTCTTATTTGGGGTAGGAGAAATGCCATTCAACAGGTATTGCACCGATTCATTTAATAGAGTGCAATCAAAAATATAGAAAAGAAAGCCAGTTAAGTCTGTAAAGAGTTAACTGGTTTTTGTTTCTATACGAATTAATCAACTAGTTAATCACTAGTCACCAACCTAACGATTATGTGGATATTCGTTAATCCAGTGAAAGCCTCTTCAAACTAACGCAGCGTGTAGTACCTCGATAGGATGTAGCCCCTTGCGCCCCGTTCCATCCAAAATCTGATGCCGACAGCTTGTTCCCAGTGCGGCGATAACCGTCTCTTTATTCGCTTTTCGAACTGCAGGAAACAAGACCAATTCCCCAATCTGCATACTGACGTCGTAATGCTCTTTCTCGTAGCCAAATGACCCCGCCATGCCACAGCAGCCCGAAGGAATCACCTCCACGGAATAGTTTTGGGGCAAGCCCAATAGCCAAGCCGAATGGTCCACGCTTGATAGGGCTTTTTGGTGGCAATGACCGTGTAGCAGAACCTTCTTTTTTGAGGTTGTAAAAGCGTGTGCCGTAATATTTCCCTTTTGGATTTCTTTCGATATAAACTCATCCACTAGCAAGACATTTTCAGCTAGTTGCTTCGCTTTTTCTTTGTCTCCTTTGTCAACTAAACGAGGATATTCGTCTCTAAAACTAAGAATAGCCGAAGGTTCGATACCCAATAGCGGCGTTTTATCCGAAATGATAGGGCTAAAAATAGCGACGTTCTCTTTTGCCACTTTTTGTGCCATTGGCAATAGGCCTTTTGACAAAGCCGCTCGGCCACTTTCGGGATGATTAACCATTTTCACTTTGTAGCCCAAACGAGTCAACAACTCAATAGCAGTGACGCCAATAGACGTATCGTTATAGTTGGTAAATTCGTCGCAGAAAAGATAAACCTCGCCTTTTGGGGTGTCTCTTTTAGCCAAAACAGATTGGTTTTGTCGATACCACTTTCTCAACGAAACAGGCTGAATTTTGGGTAACGAACGTTTAGGAGCTACCCCTAATATTTTTTTCAGTAGCTTACCCGTTGGTAGCGCATCACTCAGCATCTTATTGCTAATGGTTGGAAAAATAGCGCCTAGTTTGTTGAGTTGATTGATGTTAGCAAAAGCTTTTGCCCGTAGAGGAACGCCATGACTTTTATAGTATTGATGCAAAAACTCCGCTTTCAGACTCGACATATCTACATTCGAAGGACATTCAGAAGTGCAGCCTTTGCAGGACAGACACAAATCCATGACCTCTTTAATTTCCTCATGGTCGAAAGGGTTCGACTGCGTACTTTTTGTAAGGAAAGTTCGTAGGGTATTGGCGCGCGCCCTCGTCGTTTCCTTTTCGTTGCGCGTCGCCATGTAACTCGGACACATAGTGCCACCCGAAAGGGGTAATTTTCGACAATCTCCCGAACCGTTGCACTTTTCGGCTAGTTGTAAAATACCGCCCGTTTCGGAAAAATCGAGCAGCGTATCAAACGTTGGTGTAGATTTTTCGGGACTAAACCGCATGACCGTATTCATCGGTGGCGATTGTACAATTTTATTGGGATTAAAAATATGGTGTTCGTCCCAAGTCGATTTGATGCGTTGGAACAATCCGTAGTTTTCTTCGCCCACCATCATCGGGATGAACTCTCCGCGCAGTCGTCCGTCGCCGTGTTCACCACTCAAAGACCCTCGATATTTTTTAACCAATTTGGCGGAAGCCAAAGAAATTTCTCTGAATTGCTGATTGCCTTCCTCGGTTTTTAGGTTCAAAACGGGCCGTAAGTGGATTTCACCCGCTCCCGCATGCGCATAATATACACTGCGTTGACCAAACCCTGCTAACATCTCCGCAAAGTCGCTGATGTAATCCGCTAAATCCTCTAAAGCGACGGCCGTATCTTCAATGCAGGTCGTCGCTTTTTTATCGCCTGGAATATTGGACAAAAGTCCTAGACCGGCACTGCGTAAGGCCCATACTTTTTTGATGTTGGGTGGATAAACCTTAGGATACGCAAAGCCCAGTCCTTTATTTTTCAAGTCAGCAATCACCGCTTCCGCTTTTTGCTCGGCTTCATCTGCTGTTTGCCCTCGCAGTTCAATCATCAAAACGCCTTCGGGGTCTCCTTCTATGAAAAAGCGATTTTTGCGTTGTTCGATATTGTCTTTGGTACAGTCTAAAATAATTTTATCCATCAATTCGCAAGCACTTGGGCGATGTTGCATAGCGAATTGCGTTGCTTTCATACAATCGTTGATGGTATCAAAGTGCGCCGCTACGACGACGCTGTGCGGCGAAGGCAAAGGGTCAACGTGGAGTTTAATTTCGGTAGTAAAAGCCAACGTTCCCTCCGAGCCACAGAGTAATTTACAAAAATTGAAAGCCGTCTTTTCCTGCTCATTACCGCCGATAGTTTGAATCTTGAACGTATCATTTTCAGCAGAAAAAGGGTCAGTGTTCAATAAGTAGTCCACCGCATAGCCCGTATTTCGACGATGGATAGAGGGTTTGGGAAAATTGTCAATGATGTTCTTCCGAATAGTAGGTTGATTCAATTCGTTAAAAATATGTTGATAAATCTGTCCTTCGAGATTTTGCTGGCGTCTTTTTTCATGAAAGGTATGAGTATCAATACTTTTAAAAACGGCTTCTGACCCGTCGCTTAAAATTGTTTTCAATTCCAAAACGTGTTCTCTCGTTGTGCCGTACTCGATGGAAGTAGTTCCACTAGAATTATTACCGACCATACCACCAATCATCGCTCGATTGGCGGTGGAAGTGATGGGGCTAAAGAAGTAGCCGTGCGGTTTTAGAAAAGCGTTGAGTTGGTCTCGAACGACGCCTGGTTGCACTCGTACCCAACCCTCTTCGGCGTTGAAATCAATAATTTTGGTGAAATATTTGGAAACATCCACCACGATGCCGTCGCCAACGCATTGACCCGCAAGCGACGTCCCTGCTGTTCGGGGGATGATAGAAGTTCGATGTTTTCGGGCAAAAGTAATTAATGCTTTTATATCCGCTTCGGTCTTGGGTAACGCAACCGCTAGGGGGAGTTCTTGGTAAGCAGAAGCATCCGTAGCGTAAAGCGTTCGCATCAACGAATCGTAGTGTAGTTCACCTTCTGATTGTTGTGCCAGTTCTGCTAAAGGTAGCGTCGAAGTGGTCGTGTTCATACCCACAATTTTAATTCGTCTTGATTAAGTTATCCAATTCTGATTTAATCACTTCCCAAGCCTTCGAATAGGGAGACACCATATCGAAATGTCCTGCTCCTGCTACTTCGATGAGAGTTGCATCGCTTCCTTGTGCTTCCGCTTTTTGAACAAAACCCGCTGCTTGACTACGAGGAACAATCTTATCGAACTCGCCGTGAACCAGTCGAAGCGGAATCTGACTTGGTAGTAATCGACTCGGACTACCCTTGTAATAACGGTCTTTTTTATCGACAAAGCTGCCGCCCATCAACCTTTTGACGGAACTACTACAATTATTGCCTAGCGCATCATAGGTTTCCAAATCGGTAATACCTGCCAAAGAAATAACTCCTTGAAAAGCCAATGGATTAGGATTGTATAATCGAGTGTTTTTAGGTAAATTTTCTTGTACCGCTAGCCAAAGTGCCAAATGCCCTCCCGCCGAATGGCCCATCAAAACCACTTTGTTAGTGTCCAGCGGATAAATGGCCGCAAGTGTTCTGAGGTAGTCCACGCTTGTTTGAGCGTCTTGGAAAGTACCAGGGTAACCGCCCCCTTCGTTCCCAATCCGACGATATTCGGGCGTCCAAACGGCGTACCCTGCTTTGACTAAATCGCCAGCGGCGGCCGCCAAATACGATAAATCGAACTCGGACTCCCAACAGCCCCCGTGCAAGAAGACCACGACGGGAAAAGTATCTTGAGTGGTGGGCGTTCTCAATTCTCCGAATTGTAAGTCGTCCGCTCCGTACGGCACCATAAAATCGAAGTCTGATTTGGGTAAAGATTGTATCTCTGACCAAGATACTTGGTACTCGCTGTAAGTAATCGTGTCCTGCTCTGTTAAATCAGACGAAGGAGTTGGTTTAGGCGTGGCCGTATCTACGGCAGAATTACAAGATAGAACTAGCCCGATTATTGCAAGGAAAAAGATAGGTTTCAAGTTGGACATTGTTTTTATTTATGTACGAAATTGTATTTTTGCAAAAAATTAGAGCGCACAAAGACGAATGGAAGGTAAAATCGTTCTAATAAATCACAATTTCTAATTCTGACCCTCAATATTTATCAAAAGCGAAACTAAGTTCCTACACCTCCCAAGAGTGCAAATTATCACTACGACAACTTTGGAGTAGAACGAAGATTTGCAAATTAGCATTTTTAGCTAAAAAGTCACGAATCACCTAATTATTAATCACTACACTAGCCATCAAATAAAATACTATGCTTATTCAGCGATTTCGAGGAAAAATACACCGAGTAAAAGTAACGGAAGCTCAATTAAATTACGTGGGCAGTATCACCATAGATGAAGATTTGATGGATGCGGCGGGTTTTTACGAAGGCGAGCGCGTGCAGATTGTCAATAATAATAACGGGGAACGTTTTGAGACTTATACGATTGTTGGTGAACGAGGGTCGGGTATTATCTGTTTGAACGGCGCCGCTGCGAGAAAAGCGCAAGTTGGTGACACTCTAATTATTATTGCCTACGGTTGGATGACGCCCGAAGAGGCGAAAAAATGCAAGCCAAAAATTATTTTTCCCGACGATAAGAACCAAATCCCTAAAAAGAAAAAGAAGAAAAAATAGCCCTAAAGCCACTTTTGTCCATCCCCTCCGAACTTTTGTCCATTCTTTTAGGTCGTCTTTACCCGCATCTTTGTGGTATCAATTTAAATTATTCAAAAACATTTAAAAATAAGATACCATGAAAGAAATAACAGATGTAAAGTCCTTCAACGACGTTGTTACCCAAGACAAACCTGTATTGTTAGACTTCTACGCCGACTGGTGTGGGCCTTGTAAATCTTTGTTGCCGATTGTAGAAAAATTAGCGGATAAATACGAAGACGAATTTGAGGTCCGTAAGATTAATGTGGATAAAAATCCTGCTATCGCACAGCAATTTAAAGTCCGTAGTATTCCTGCACTGTTTGTCGTAAAAGATAGAGCAATTAAAAAAGCATTGGTCGGATACCAATCGGAGTCCGCTTTGGAAAAAGTATTTCAAGAGTACGTTGTTACCGCCTGATTTAATTGCCTAACAAATCCCAAAAGCCGTTATTCCCAAACCCTTTCAAAATTAATTACATCATGAATATCGTATCAAGAAATAATACAACCGAAGCCAAGATTATCCAATTACACGAATGTGGCAACTGTTGGGGCCACCAAGAATGGCAAGGACAAACCACCGAAAAAAAGACCAAGCGAACCGATAAGTGGCTAGACGGTTTTATCATAAAGTTCGTGAAAAAATATTTGTAAAATGACTTTATATTTTTCAAAAGAAACCCCCGACGTTGCCGAAATCGAAAGTAAGCTAAAAGAATTAACGCTTGCTTTCGATAAGCAACAAAAAACGTCCGCCACTGAACCAACATTAATCGACGGTGGCCAAAAAATTATTGGCAAAGAGGCCATACTTGCCCATCTACAGATAGTAGAAGGTGAACTTTTCTCTTGGTACTATTGCGCAGTAGACACCGAGAAAACAAAGCAGTAGCTTCAAGCTCAAGGACTTTCTTATAAAACTCGCTAAACTAGACGTTCCCCACAAATTTTTCCGTATCGAACGGAAAAATTTGTGAAAAAGGGATTTAAAGGTTGAACTAAAATAGATTTTCTTTGAAAATCTATTTTAGTTCAACCTTTAAAAACCCTTTTTTGATTTCATTGGGCTCTCAGACAGGGATGCCCAATGAAATCAACATAAGAAACAAGAGAAACATTTTTATAAGAAAACCCTTCTTCGGGCTCGGAGAACTATGCGTTTGGCTATGATGTTCTGATAAAATGATAAAGGTGGGGGATACTTTCAAAGTATCCCCCACCTTTAGAACTAACTAAGCAAAAAACTAGATTTTCCGAAAATGGCTTTTACCACCAAAGAAGTACACACCTACGAAGATTTTCAACTACAAGACAAAGCTCCGTTTTTTGAACTGACTTCATTGCAAGTCAACACCCACTGCGTGGCCAATAAAAACGAAATCGCCGATAATTATAAAATCTATTGGATTGCCGACGGGGCAGGAACGTATGAAATAGATTTCAACGAATTCTCGATTGAGGGAGCGGGCATTTTTTGCTTATCGCCCGGTCAAATCTTTACCGTCAAAAGTGAAAAAGTCAAAACTGTTTTTCAACTAGCTTTTGACAAGGAATTTTATTGTGTGGAAACGCACGGTAAAGAAATCGCTTGCAACGGTCTGCTGTTCAATAATGTACACCGAGCAACGGCTGTTTCCGTTTTGGATGGGGATAGACCCATTTTTCAAAACTTGGTCCATCAGATGACCGAAGAACTACGCCTAAAAGGAAGCGCCCACAAAGATATGCTGGAAACTTATTTGCGGATGTTTATGATTCAAACCTTGCGGTTGGTAGAGAATCAAGAAACAGCAACGCAAGCAACGACCCACCAACAAGACCAACTAGCACAGGATTTTATCGCTTTGGTAGAAAAATATTTTCGACAAGAGCACAGCGTGACGGGCTACGCCGAAAAATTATTCGTGGCCCCCAAATCGCTGACCAAACGCCTCAAAGTACTGAATTACCCAAGCCCTTCCCAAATTATTAAAGACCGCTTGGTATTAGAAGCGAAACGACAGCTAAAATTTTCTACCAAGACCATCAAAGAAATTGCCTTCGAATTGGGCTTTGACGACCCCGCTTATTTCTCCCGTCTGTTTGCTAAAAATGCGGGACTTTCGCCGAATCAGTATCGGTGAGTTTTTTAGTCGGCAGTGGGAGTTGGCAGTGGCAGTAGGCAGTAGCAGTGGCACTCGGCGGTAGTGAGATAAAAACAAAGGGCTTAAAAGAGAAAGAAGTGAAAGTCAACGTCTAAATCCGTTGTCCAAGTCAACATCAAACAAAGTATCCGTTGTCCAGAATAAAGTAGGCAATGGCAGTTAGCACTAATAAAAACGTCAACGTCTAATCCCCCGTACGGGTAAGCTGCGGTACAAAGAAAATCAAACAGTAAAAAGCGATTCTACTTTTCCCTAGCCTTTCAAAGTCAAAAAGCCCCCGTCAATCGGATAAAAACTACCCGTCACAAACCCCGCTTCGTCCGAACACAAATACGTAATCAATTGGGCAATTTCTTCGGGGCGCCCCATCCGTCCGATAGGTTGGGTCTTGGACAACACCTCAAACATTTCCTGTTCTTTCCCTGGAAAATGCTGCGCTAGATAGCCATCGACAAAAGGCGTATGTACTCTGGCGGGACCAACGGCATTGCAACGAATCCGAAAAGGTAAATAATCTTTAGCTACCGAGAAGGTCATGGTATAAATCGCCCCTTTCGTGGCCGAGTAAGCGAATCGGTCTTCTAATCCGATGACGGATGCAATGGACGCTAAATTCACAATAGCGCCTCCACCCGATTTCTTCATGTATTTGACGCCAAAGTGTAGGCAACTGTAAACGCTTTTGATATTAACGCTGTACAGTTTGTCCATATCTTCGGGGGTAGTCGTTTCCACCGTACCGATGTGCGAAATCCCCCGCATTATTAACCAGAATATCGAGGCTACCCGCTTTTTTATAAATCTTCTTAAAAATCTTTCCCACTTTCCGATGGTTGGTCAAATCAACTGCGTGAAAATGAGCTTTTTTACCCGCATTGCGAATGGCCATTTTTACCCGCAGGCCGTTGTCTTTATCCTTGTCTAAAAGGTGGACAATTGCTCCTTGCTGGGCAAAGACTTTGCAAATGCTTTCTCCGATGCCTTTACCGCCACCCGTTACTACCGCTACTTTATTTTTTAAACTAAAAAGATTTGGCATACATTAGGGAAATGTGAAGTTCAAAATAATAAAATTAGCTGCAAATTTACTGGATAAGGAACGAGGAATAAATGACTTTTACGATTTAGAATGAATTATTTTTTGCTATTGGTAATTCTCCTCTCAATAAAAACACGCTACAATTCAAAATAAGTAACCCAAACAACACCAGCCCCCACTGACTCATCGTCGGAATCGGGCTAGCCACTTGCACGGTCGCCGTACAAACCAGCGCAATCCCCCGATACCCCGGAGCCGAGCCAGAACTTGGACTAGGGATTATTGTTTCGACCATCGTCCCGTCCACATTGGCTCTTTGAATAATTCGGTCGGTGCTGTTCGTCCAATAGATTTTGCCCAATTCCGTATCGAGGGCTAGGTCGAAAAACGTGCTGCTACTATTGACTAGCGATTCTACGTTGGTACCATTTAGACTGGCCCGCTTGATAGTAGAAGTGCCATTAATCCAGTACACTTTTCCATTATCGGTATCGACCAAAAGACCTTTTCCGCCTTCGTGAATAACCGATTCGACCATCGTTCCGTCCAAGTTGGCCCGTTTGGTAGTAGAATTGTTAGAAAAGTATATTTTTTGATTGACTAAATCCAAGTCGATGCTCAGGGCGTCTTCGTTAGAAATGAGGGTTTCGACCATCGTTCCGTCCAAATTGGCGCGCATGATAACGGGCGTCGAACCAGCAATACCCGAATCGGACCAATAAATTTTCCCTCCCGCTACGTCAATTTGAATATCTCTTAGTAAGCTGAATCCCGTAGGATTGGGATTAGCGACTAGGACGGTTTCTGAACTTCCATCCAAATTCGACCGACGAATATCCTTGATATTGTTGCGTCCCCAATAGAGTTGATTATTTTGGGCATCTACTTGCACCGCAACGATGGAGTTTTGCCCCGTTATCAAATCGGTGATTCCTGTGCCATCGGCGTTCGACCGACTGATTTTGTTACGTTCGACATCCGTGAAATAGATTTGGCAGGTACGTTGAGCGGTAACTGAAGGGGAAAGTAAAGAACTAACCACAAATAGTACAAGTAGGACTAGATGATGCGAGGCAACCGAAGGGTTAGCTATTTTTCTTATATTGTTGAGCAAAGGAAAGCTATGGAGTAGCGGTAATTTTCTCATGGGACGTTGCGGTGTGAATTTTGGTTGTTGTAATTTTAGCAAGTTACATCAATTTGTCCTAAAAGGCTATAAGCATCAGACCCTAAAAAGACTAGGGGCTAGACCCTAGTGAAATGAGTGCCTTCCCTTAAAAAAATCGTGCTGATAACTATGGATATTTACAGTCGATTGGCGTTGTGGATTTTTGGTTGTGAAAAGCAGATGGATTAGTTTTTAGATTGTAAGCGTTCAATAGTTGTATGGATTATCCGAGTAACCAGCCCGACTGCCGTAGGCGGGCAGGTTTCCCATTACTGGATAAATTTAGACGCAAAAATTTACTGGATAACGGGAAGTTATCCAGTAATTCTAGACAACATTGAGAACTTACTTTCGATTTTTGGTTTCAAGACCACAATTGAGTACCTCAGCCATTTTACGAGTTTTTAAAAGAGAATCTATGAGATTTTTGTTAACAATCACAATGCTATTGTTCCATCAGTATTTGGCGGCGCAGACCGATGGTATTAATCGGACGATGCCTACTTCCGAGAATTTTGTGTGGGCAATGAGTTTAGAAAACCCGACCGATGAGGAAGTGACGGAAATGGTTCCATTAGCGGAAAATTACTTTGAAGTAAATTATGATTCGGCTTTTGCTTTGGGAGAACATATGATGGCGATAGATGTAGAAACTACGCAATTATCTGAGACGACTGTGGTTCGACAATTATATATGAAAGCATTGATTTTTAATAAAAAACAGCAAAATGAGCAAGCCAAACCCCTCGCAGAAAACGCTTTGGAACGAGCAGAAAAATTAGGCGATACTCGACTAATAGCCGAGACAAAAAGTATGCTTGGTCGAATATTAGCCGACCGTCAGAAAATTCAAGTTGCTCTACAATTATTTAACGAAGCGGCTGATGGTTTTGGAATGGTAAAAGATTCGGTCAATTGGGTAAAGAATCGAATATACGCAGCGCGGGTACTAGGCTACATTGATAGTTGGGAGGTAGCGCTCAAAATTTTTGAACAATTACTTCCCGTGGCACAACGTACCCAAAATACGCTGCTCCTTTCGGAAGTACCGTACTGGATGGGGGTGGCCAATGGGCATTTTTTTCTACAGTATTACAATAAAATTAGGAATAATGATTCTGAAGAGGAAAGAAGTCATTTAGATAGCATCGGACTTTATTACGGGCGCTCTAGCGATTATTATGAGCAGTCCAAAAGTATTGCTAAAAAACACAACTATAGAAAATTCCGAGCCATTGCGCTTATGGAGCAAATTGATAATATTATTTACTACGATAATGCCATAAAAGGTAATACAAAAAATGCTGTTCAATTAGCCAGCTACAGTAATTTTTTAAAAGAATTGCAGCCAATTGTTGATGGTTTAAACGCAGACGAATTCAAGCTGCTCTATTTCTTTTCCGCAGGAAAAGTTGCGGTTGAACAATCGGATTATGCTACATCGATTGACTATGGTGAAAAAATGGTTTAACTGGCTAAAAAGAACGACGATATAGCAAAGGTGGTACTGGGGTATTACTCTATGGCAAATGGTTATTACCGAGCAAAAGATTTTAAAAATGCTTACAAATACATAGAAAGAACTTATCAAACCCAAATTGAGCAAATTACGAATGGCAATAGTAAAGCCCTCTTAGAACTCGAAACTCAGTACCAAACTTCCCAAAAAGAAAAAGAAATTCTCCAACAACGCAACGATATTTTAGAACTCGAAACTGCCAACGCCGCTGTCGTCAAACAACGGAATTACTGGATTGGCGGTACTTTACTACTCGCTATGCTTACTTTTTTTACCTATTTGCTCAACAAAGCTAGAAGAGAACGCAACGATAAAATGGCTTTTGCCAAAGCGCTGTTATTCGCCCAAGAAGAGGAGCGCAAACGCATTGCGCACGACCTGCACGACGGCGTCGGACAATCTTTATTGCTTATTAAAAAACAGATAGAAAGCAACCATTTGGTGACGGCTAAAAATCGGAACATGATTGCGGAAACACTCGAAGAAGTGCGCTCAATGTCCCGAGACTTGCATCCTTTCCAAATCGAAAAATTTGGGCTGACCGATTCTATCCAGGACATGATTGGGAAAGTCGAAAAATCGACAGATTTATTTATTACCCAAGAGATTGCCAATATTGACGATGCGCTGCCCGGAAAACAGCAAATTCACGTCTATCGAGCAATTCAAGAAGCCTTAAATAACGTTATCAAACACGCCGATGCTACAGCCGCCAAAGTACAAATTGAACGTTTTTCCAAGATAATTCTGATTACCGTTCTAGATAACGGAAAAGGGTTTGACCACGAGTTGGCCGTCGCCCGTTCCAAAAGCCTCGGACTGCGAACAATGAGCGAACGGATTACCAATATTGGAGGAACGCTCAAAATTACGCCTTATTCGCCGAAAGGAACGAAGGTAGAAATGCAGATTCCGGTGTGAGCGGTCAGAGGCCAGACCACTTCATTGTCAGAAGTCAGATTCTGACAGCGCAGTGTTCTGACTTCTGACAATGAAATCCGTACGGACAAGTTGGTCTGACTTCTTAAAAAATAATTATGATAAAAGTATTCAACGCCGACGACCACCCCATTCTCCGCAAAGGAGTTACGAACCTCATTCAGCAAACGACGGGTTTGGAGTGGGTAGGCAGTGCCGAAAATGGACAAATTGCTTTGGAAAAAATACGGGCGATAGAACCCGACGTGGCCATTTTGGATGTGGAGATGCCCTACATGAATGGAGTAGAGGTGGCTCAAATCTTAATGGACGAAGGCTGTCGGACGCAGTTCATTATCCTCACGCTTTTTAAAGAAGAACGACTTTTCCGCAATGCGCTGTCCGTAGGTATCAAAGGCTATTTGTTAAAAGAAAGTAGCGAAGCGGAAATCGTCGCCGCCATCGAATCGGTGGCCCAAGGACGTGCCTACGTCAATGCTAGTTTGACCCATTGGTTGATTGCTTCTGCACCCAAAGAAAAAGACCCGCTGGAAAAATTGTCGGCCCACGAAGTCAATATTTTAAAGCTCATCGCTCGGCAAAAAACGACCGCCGAAATTGCCGAAATGCTGTTCATCAGCCCCAAAACGGTGTCCAATCATCGGCGGAATATTGGTAAGAAATTGGCGCTGAACGGGGAGCAGAATAGTTTGCTGAAATGGGCGTTGCAGCATCGGGAATTGTTGCGGTAGGGGTTACTATTATTCAATTCCCGTAGGGGCTTAATTTCCTCTACTCTACCAATTAGTTTGGACATCATTTTTATAATTAGCCATAAACGGGTAAAAATAGTGACTTATGGCTGATTATACTTTTATAATCAGCCATAAGTTGAAATGATAGCTTTTTTGAGACTTATCCATATCCAATAGCGAACATCTAATGTCCATTGGTAGGCCAAGTAGTCCTGCAATTGTTACGTTAATTACATCTGAAAATTTGAACTACCTATATTATTTTTATGCCATTTATACTACTACTCTGTTGGTCTAAACTGGTCCAAGATTTCGGTGCTTACCCAATAAATATCTTTGTTGCTGGTGTAAAAAAGGTACTTGCCGTCCGTTGTGACAAAAGGGCATAACTCATGTTTATCGGAGTTAATCGGTGCGCCCATATTTTTAGAAGGCGTCCAATTTCCATTTTTATCTTTAAAGCTTATGTACAAATCTCCACGGCCCAAACCAACTTTTCTCCGATTGGCACAGAAAATAAGGTAGGATTCATCTGGTGCGATAAAAACATCCGCCTCGTAAGCGTCTGAATTAATCGCTGCGCCTAACTTCTGCTTTGGGCGGTATTGTTGATTGATTTTCTCCGAAGTATAGATGTCAAAATCGTGTTTGTTGTCTTCATTGGTGTGTGCATTGGAGGCAAAGTACATCTTCCCTTCACGGGTAAAAGAGATGTAGTATTCATTTTTGGAGGAATTGATATTGGCCCCCGCATTGATAGGTTCAGACCAACCTTTTTTAGTTCTGGTAGAATACCAAATGTCTATATCTTTCGGTTCCCCTTCCCCGTTCATCGACTGGTCTGAGATGTAATACAATTCCTGTCCGTCGGGTGATAAGAAAGGGTCGTTATAACTATACTTTTTATGGCTTATTACAACAATTGGCGCTGTCCATTTCCCCTTTCTAATTTCGGAAAACCGAATCTCCGTTCGCCCGTCTAGGTCAATTGCGTAGTAAAATTCGGTACCATCTTTGGAAAAAATGGAACCAAATTCGTATTCGTCCGCCTTTGAAATGATGTCCTTCGCAAATATTTGAGGGATTATATTCGGTTTTTCTTGCGCCAAATAGGCCGTTTGGGGATTTATCTTTGGTGCGCAACTAAGCAATAAACAACTGAATGATAAGAGTGAGGTTAGTCTTAGAGCGTTCATAACAAGGTGATTTTGTAAAAGAGGTGACTAAAATTAACGTTTTTTGACCATAGGATTTGTCAAAGCATCAAAATTAATAAAAGTAAGGATTTTGGCGGCCTTAACCTACCTTTTTTATGGCTGCGCTCTGTGTCACTAGATATTCTGAAGTGCATGTAGAGTTGGTTCTCAAATAAATCTTGGGGCAGGATTACCCCGTGACTTCCCGTCACGGGGTAATTTTAGAACAATCAATTTCCACTAAGTTGACGACATTCAATTTTCCATTACCCCTTGATTTTAGCCTTCCCATGTAGTTACCATTACCATACTTTACTCGAACAGTTCTGAAATATCTAGGCTTAATCTCTCATGAGCTGTCACTAAAATTATTAGAAAAACAAAAGGGCACCAACTTTTTTAGTATTTTCACGGCATTCCTAATCAATGCCTTCGTATGAAAAATCACCTATTTGTCTTTACCTTATTAATTTTCACAACCCCATTACTCGCCCAATCCACCCATTTTCAACCATCCGAAATAGCCCGTTGGACCCAACAAGCGAAAACCATCGAAATTATCCGAGATAAGTGGGGCGTTCCCCACGTCTATGGTCAAACGGATGCCGATGCGGTCTTTGGGATGCTGTACGTGCAATGTGAAGACGATTTTCACCGATTGGAATATAATTACATTGATGCTTTGGGGCGAATGTCGGCCGCTTTTGGCAAGGAGTATTGGTACCACGATTTGCGCGCCGCTCTATTTATGGACGAAGCGACGGCCAAGGCGCATTACCAAAATAGTCCGAAATGGTTGCAGCGGCTATGCGATGCCTTTGCGGATGGCATTAATTACTATCTGCATACGCACCCCGAAGTCCAACCCAAATTAATCACTCGGTTTGAAAATTGGATGCCCTTCTATTTCAGTGAAGGCAGCATTGGCGGGGATATTACTCGGATTTCGTTGCTGGGCCTAGAAAATTTTTACGGCAACGAAAAGATGAGTTATATCGACGATAGTTGGCCCTTAGCCGAAGCGCCGACGGGCTCCAACGGTTTTGCTATTCATCCCTCGAAAAGTGTTTCTGGTAATTCCCTATTTCTCATCAATCCCCATACTTCTTATTATTTTCGTTCGGAATTGCACGTCAATAGTGAGCAAGGATTGAAGGCTTACGGTGCGGTCACTTGGGGGCAATTTTTTATTTACCAAGGTTTCAACGAGCATTGTGGCTGGATGCACACCTCCACCTACGCCGATTGCATCGACCAATACGAAGAAACGGTTAAGCAAGAGGGCAATCGGTATTTGTATAAATACGGAACCGAATGGCGGCCCGTGACCGAGCGAACCGTGACGATTCCGTACCAAGAAAACGGTACAATGGAAACAAAGTCCTTTACGTTTTACGAAACCCACCACGGCCCCGTTGTCCGTCAAGAGGAAGATAAATGGATAACTTTTCGCATGATGGAGCGCCCAATGGACGCTTTGCGCCAATCTTTTTTGCGCACCAAAGCCAAGGGGTATCGCCAATTTAAAAAGACGATGAAGATTCGAACCAACTCTTCGAATAATACCGTCTTTGCGGACAATAAGGGCAATATTGCCTACTGGCACGGCAATTTTATTCCCAAACGAAATCCCAAATACGACTACAACGGGTTGATTGATGGCAGTAATCCCGAGACGGACTGGAACGGTTTGCACAAACTAAAAGAAATGGTCTATGTGAAAAATCCCGCATCGGGTTGGGTACAAAATTGCAATGCGACGCCTTTCACCGTAGCGGGGCCGACCCATAGCCCCAAACGCAGCGACTATGCGAACTACATCGCCCCCGACCGAGAAAATTACCGAGGAATCAATGCCGTGCGTGTGCTGAGTCGCACCAATCGTTACACCTTAGAAACGCTGGCCGCCGCCGCCAATGACCCCTATTTGGCCGCTTTCGAAGAATTGATTCCCGATTTGGTGAGCACTTATCGAAATTCAAAAAATAGACAACAATACGCCGTGGAGGATGCGATTGACGTGTTAGACCTTTGGGATTTTAAATACGGCGAAGGGTCATTAGCGACCTCACTAGCTATCTATTTTGCGGAAACCCTCTGGAATAAACTCCGGCGGCCTGACCTAGCGACGGAACGAAGACAACTCATGATGCACGACTACTTAATCCAATACGCCTCGGAGACGGATAAATTAGCGGCCCTACAAACGGCCGTGGACCAACTGACGGCCGATTTTGGCACATGGCGTACACCTTGGGGCGACATCATGCGTTTTCAGCGCTTGACGGGCGAAGTGCAAGAAACTTACGACGACGAGCAGCCCAGCCTTCCCATTGGTTTCACTTCGGGCCGTTGGGGTTCCTTGGCCTCCGTTTACGAAGACCGCAACGCCAACACCAAACGCCGTTACGGTCGGGGCGGCAATAGTTTTGTGGCCATCGTCGAATTTGGCAAAACCTTAACGGCGCATTCTATCGTCAGCGGTGGCCAAAGTAGCGAACCCGATTCTCCTCACTTTACGGACCAAGCGGAACTGTTTTGTAAAGGGGAGTTTAAGCGGGTTTATTATTATAGGGAAGATGTTTTGGCGCATCAGGAGCGGCGGTATTGGGTTGGGGAGTGAAGATTGTTTCTTAGCATCGTTAACGCAAGGCTCTTGATGGCATTAGAAATCACAACAGCCGTTCATCAATAAATGGTAAATGACTGTTTTTTAGCACTTTAGTTGCTAGGAAAAACGAACGGCGATGTTTGAAGAATTTTTCTTCAAACCAATATTTTTCACCATTTTATGGTGTCTAGTTTTCGTTTTTTTCGCAAAGAAAGACATTAAAGATTGATGAGAAATATTGATTGGAAGATGCAATCTTCCAATATCGCTGCTACTTATTCCTAAGACATCGGGGGTGTTAGTGGTTGAATTGTTGGATGAGGTGTTTATGGTTTAGAAGGTTTTGAGTTTGTTTCAGCTAGAGGCTGTTGGATGTTAGCGAGGTGGAGCCTTGCGCTAACGGGTAATATTTTTTGTTGTATTATTGTTATTAAGGGATAACTAGACATGATAAAATCATAAAAGATATTGGTTTGAAGTTGAAAACTTCAAACATCGACAGCGTTTGTTCTTGAGACATCGGGTTGACACTATGTCCGTAGGGGCACCTTCTGTATTTTTTTGACTCACTTTTAATCCATTATAGCCAACCGTTTAGACAAGACCTCATCTTTGGTGCTCAATATTATAAAGTACATTCCTATTGGATAAGTAGCTACGTCTAAAGTTAATTGATAACTACCGGCCTCTTTCCACGATGCATTAACTGGATAAGCTACTCTTCGACCATTCATATCGTATAGTGCTATGGAAACCGTCGTTGGTGTTGCTATTTGATAAGCAATGGTCGTTTGAGCATTCGTTGGATTAGGATAGATTTTAAGGTCGAGTACTTTCCTAAATGTATCTGTATCTTTTTCTTTGAAGCGGCTTTCCGCCGCTACTACTTGTTGGCTGTTACAGCTTCCAATTTTCATCAGAAATTTCCCGCCTGCTTGAACAACAAAACCTGGACGTAGCGTGATAGATTGTTGGGCAAAATAGGTGACATCTCCAGTTCCCGAAACGACTACATTACCAGTAGTGGAAATGGATTCACTAGCTCGTGTGGTAGCAGTAGTTTGGTACTCAACGGCGGTAATTTCAATCATATCTCCATCACAACTACCGTTAGGAATGTAATCAGGGTCAATATCATTGCAAATACCATCCATATCTTCATCACCACTGGCATCATTCCCTTGACAAACATCGCAAGAATCGCCAGAACCATCCATGTCAGCATCTGCTTCCAAAACTGCTGCGCCAATACCCCAATTGGAGCTTGTTCCCGTTCCATCAAAATTGTTTAATGTTCCCGTATGACCATTATTCGTTTTATCAGCTACGGTGGCGATAGCCCTATTGTCTTGTTCAGGTGTACCTTCATTGAATGGAAAATAAGCCAATAAATCAGTTTCATTTCCAAGCAGCGCGGTGGATTTGGTAGCGTCAATTTGATTTTTACTACGCTCCCCTTGCCAAATACGCACTTCATCTAGGCTGCCCTCAAAATTTTTAATTCCGCCATCTAGGTATCCAATTTGTAAGTTTAGACCACCATTAGTAGCATTATAGTTGAGGTCTCCTTTTTTATCTAAAATGCCATTGAGGTAGATTTTGGTTTCATAAAAACATTCGTCATCTTGGAATACTATGGCGATATGAGTCCAAGTATTGAGCGGGGCTGTCCCAATGGAAGTTAGAACATCTGTACCGTTTCCAGTAATAGTAATTTTTCCACCCAAGTCTCTTGTGATGAAAAAATTGCTTGCTGCCGAATTAAAATTCTCATAGGCGCTAGCAATCATTAATCCCACGTCATTGCCCTGTGGACGAATCCAAGCTTCGAAGGTTATCGCATTCGAAGTGGTGGGCATTAAAGCAGCGTTGTTGGGTATGGAAATAAAATCATTTATACCGTCAAAAGTAAGTCCAGGATTGGGCAAATTTGGACAATTATCGCAAAGTAAACCATCCCCATCCAAGTCAACGGTAGGATTGCCAACCATTTGCGGACAACTATCGCAAGCATCTCCGATACCATCGCTATCAGCATCTTGTTGGTCCCTATTAGCGGTATCTAGACAATTATCGCAAGTATCAAAAATCCCATCATTGTCCATATCAGCTTGTGTAGGGCTAGTTGTCGTTGGGCAACTGTCGCAAACATCCCCCACACCATCGCCATCCGAATCTGCCTGATTAGGATTGGCTAAAGCTGGACAGTTATCATTAGCATCCTCTATTTCATCAAAATCTGCGTCTGTATAACAGAAATTGGGGGTGCCATTCCCAAATTCGATATTAATCTTCATTTCCTGTGCCAAACCCGGTTCGCATTCAGGATACACTTGTAAAACAATGTTACGATAAACCAAGTCATTTGCTAAACTTGGACCAATTATAAGGTTTGGTTTATCTCCTCCGTTCGTAAAGTATTCACCCGCTGGAATATCTGGAAATTCTTTACTGTCGGTATCATTACTTATATCGCCTCCATTCAATATAAGTACTGCATTTCTGGTGTTTGTTCCTCCTTTTACCTTGACCCGATAGGTACGTACTTTACTACTTCCATTATAAATATCGAGGGGTACACTTACAGCTTGTCCGATGGGCGCATTTTTAATGTTAATATTTCCAGAGGGGTCATTGCAATTGGCGGTGCCATTCGCTATAGCGGGCTTGTCTAATTGCTCTCCACCTTGGTAAGGGCAACTAGTTTGAGTGCCTGCTTGTAGTTTAAAAATGGGCGTACCATAAATGGGGTCTCTATTTATTTTTACATTAAAGAAGTCATCTCCGTCGCCATCAGCTAATGTATAGTTTAATACTTGGGTATTTTGACTTGACCCAGATTGGGTTCCTCCAAAGGTCTTTTTGTTTTTATATTCATATCCACCTGTAACGCCTGAGCCTCCTACTTCAACGACCGATTCTATCCCTGCCGTCACTTCTAAATATTGCTCATATTGGATAGAACTGGATTCGGTTAGTGCTATTGCTGATGAAAATGGTTGAGGGGCAGTACTTCCGCCAAAAGTCCTATTGGCAATAAACACATTATTGGGATTATTAATATTGGCGACATTCATGGCCAATACCTCTGTCCAGACATCAACTTGATTTTGTGCAATATTTCTCGCCTTAGGGGTTAAATTGGTATTATCTGCAAGCGCTTGTTGAGTCACAAGCTCTGATTTAATCTGCTCCGTCGTGAAAGCAAATTCTGTTTCTGAATCCTGTACAGGCCAATAGATTAAGCCTTTTTCTTGAAAAGGTCTGCACCTCTCTGTATCTATGGTAATGTAATCATAAATACCATATTGGTAAGTCAGACCATATCCGATAAATAAATCGCCTCCACCCTCCGTGTCCGTCATAGCATTAGTTCCAAAACCCTGGCTAATAGTTACGCAAGTTTCATTATTTACGGTGCTTATTTCCGCACCTCCCGAGCTGACACCTGCGCTAAAAGTCACACTAAACTCAAAAGGAGTATTCACAATAAAACCAACTGTGCCCGCTATACCTAATTTTACGGCTAGGTTTGCGGTATTAGAGCTTGCTTGTGCAAAGCTGGTCTCTATACTTCGACAAGTCGTTCTTGTTTCTGTAAATTGAGTACTACTATTAGTGCCTGGAGGTGCATGCAACACCATATAAGGAATTTGTGGCTCTGTTACTGTTCCTAAAATAGCAACGGGGTCCGTCGGCGAAATGGTAGCCCCTTCCACCACGTAAGGAATGATAAATTCTTCGTAACGAGTATTCTGGTCAAAAATGGTATAACTATGAATCGGTACAGTCATTACGATATAACCAGTCTTACTCCCTCTTTTGAAGTTTACTGGAAGCGTACAGCGATAGTGTCTGTAGAACGTATTGGTTTCTATTAATGTCCTTGTGAATATTTTCGTTTCGTCATAAAAAGTCGGTCCTCCAGCTGTACCAATTCGCGCTTCTACATTAGCTATTATTTCGTTATTTCTAGTTGTTGGTTGACCAGGAGAATCTGGAAATCGTCCTACAAAAATATCAACAGTAAGCGTAGTTGGAACGCCTCTAGTTGCCTTAAATCTATTTAAGTAAGGTGTTTGTTCGACAGCAGCTAATATGGTTGACTCATCGTTCCAACTGACCCCTCCTGGAGGAGGTTGTGAGCCATTGATAACGTGGTAATTCTGAATAGTCGGACTATTAGAATTACAAACAGTGCCCGCGCTGTTTTGTACCATTACAGGATTCACAACACCAAAAGAAAGGTGATTAAAATATGCATAATTGCTTTTCGCTACTTGGGCATGTCCCATCGTTATGCTTAATATACTGCCAACTATTAGCAGTAGTGGCAAAAGCAAGGAAGTTGACTTTAGTCTCATAAATATTGGAAATGATAAAAGTGATTTTTTGGGGTTCAACAAAGTCAAAGATGCGGATAGGGCAGAAAAAGAGCTTTGACCTATTTTACAAAATCATGCATTTATCTTACAAGAGGAAAGAAAAGAGTAGGATTTATCCTACAAAAGACGGTAGGATAAGTACCAATTTGATGATAATCAATCAGTTAAAAAGGAGCTAGGACTTCTCCCAAATTCTTTTTGAAACGTTCTGGAAAAATAGCTAGGGTCTGTAAATCCAACATCATAAGCAATTTCTGAAACTGTTAATTGCCCTTTTTGGAGGAGTTCGAGTCCTTTTTGTAAGCGATAAGAGCGGATAAATTGGGAAGGCGTTTTACCTGTTAGGGCTTTTAATTTTCGATAGAGTTGCATTTGGCTCAGGTGATTGGCTTTAGCGAGTTGGTCAACTCCAAATTTAGCATCACTAAGATGAGTTTGAATATGTCCATGAAGTTTTTCTAGGAAAACATCTTCTATAGAATTTGTTGAATTTAGCTCCGTTTTACCATTCCCGTTATCGGTATAGCGTAGCTGCATTTGTTGTCGAACTTCTACTAATTTTTGTAATCGAATAAACAATTCTTATTTGTCAAAAGGCTTTGTGAGGTAAGCATCTGCGCCATATTTTAATCCATTAGTTCTATCGGATTTCGCAGACTTTGCAGTTAGTAAAATAATTGGGATATGACTGGTTCGCTCTTCTTTTTTTAAGGTGTCGCACACTTCATAGCCGTTTTTTTCAGGCATCATTACATCACTTATAATAATGTCAGGAATAAGGTCTAGTGCTTTTTCAATACCCAATTTTCCATTTTCAGCAGTATGGATATTATAGCTATTCTTCAAAATAGTTTTCACGTAAATAATAATATCTGGATTATCTTCTATAATTAATAAATCGGGAAAAGAAAAGGTCGAATCAGTTTCTAATTCCTCAACTTTCTCTTTTTGAAAGTTTGGAGAATCCGTAAAAGCGAATATAGCTGGGGTTGGTTGTATAATTTCAGAATTTTCATTACTTGAATGAACAGCAGGAGTAGAAATTTTTGATTCAATTGGTAGATAAATAATAAATTGGGTGCCTTTTCCAATTTGGCTTTCCACCTCTATCTGGCCTTTCATCAGTTCGACCAATTCCTTAGTCAAAGACAAACCAATACCTGTGCCATTAGAGGAGGTAGTTTCGGTCTGATTGATTTGATAAAAACGATTAAAAATAGCCCGAGTATTTTCAGGTAGCATCCCAATCCCGTTATCTTTGAATTTTAATTTTAAAAAAGGTAATCCGTTTTGCTCGATTTTACTGGCATGAAAAATGATTTTTCCTGTTTCAGGCGTAAATTTCAAAGCATTTGAGCATAAATTATAAACAATCTGCTGGATTTTAGTCTCATCGTAATCCATCATAATTGACTTTTCTTCTGAATGAAAAACCAAACGGATGTTTTTTT
>JBCCQK010000028.1:0-30649 GCA_039024375.1 Bacteroidota bacterium | reverse complement strand
CTATTGCTATTAGATTTTAGTCTAAACGGGTTTAGTGATTCCAGCACTTCGAGTACTGGAACCACTTTACTCACAAAAATCATAAAAATCTTGTAACCCGCTCGACTGCGCAGCGGGCGAGTCCTGTCTAAGAAACCCTGTTAGTTCTGTCTTATCAAAGTTAACTAAATCCTAAAAGGGACTTGATGTAAAAGAAGAGTTATATTTTCTACGTATTTTGTAGCCCAAACAGGCACTCTTTTACGTTGAATCGTAAATACTCAATGCAGGTCTGGAGACCTGCGGATATTCGTATCAAGTCTGGAGACTTGATACATCGAACAACGATATTTTAAGTCTCCATACTTGAAATAACTATCAACTCGTCTCCCGACGAGCCACTATTGAGAATTTACGTTGAATCCACTTAAATGACTTTTTTTAAATCAAATAATAACCTTATATCCAATCCCCTTTTTTTGCTATTGGCCTTCTTTTTCTTAGCTGGTTTTCCTTCCTACGGTTGTAATATTACTAAAGGAGTATTGGCTAGTAGAAATGATTCCATTCCTCCTAAATCCGTTGAATATCAAGGACTTCGCCTGCAAGTGACCAATATTGTCATTGAGAAGCAAAAGAGTAAATCGTGCAAAATTAGCTGTACGCTCATCAACACAGGTAGAGACAAAGTCCGCTTGCCCCTCAAATCAGACAATCCCAAATCTGTCATTTACCAATTTGACCATAGCTTAAAGAATAGTGGGTTGGCTAGTCAACAATCGGCCATCGAATCGGCCATTTCGAACAAAAAATTTTCGCTAGACGTCGGGAAAATTGCCAGTAAATTCGAAGTCAAATTCAATATAGACAACTCCGAAAGTTCTAATAATCCTACTGTTTCAACCACTACCGATGACTTCGTATCGGGCGCTAATTCTACCACTCTCTACGATAAAGATTACTGTCCCGACCTTAGAATTGACACCGTTTTTATTTTAAAAAGAAGCAAGAAAAAAGTAGAACTGGCCTTCAAAATCACCAATTACGGCAAGGGACCAGCGGGGCTTTTTGGCAAAACCAAAGAAACGGAAGATAACGTAGCCATTCGGGCCTACGCTTCTGGCACGCCCAAATTATCCCGTGGTGATTTAGTTTTAGGAGGTGCTTTCATCGAGGGAGGATTGGAAGACGCAAACGGTATTTTACGTCCCAACGAAAGTTTTAGTGGCTCTTTTGAAGTAGAAACCCGCAAAAAAACGCGCTATATGCCTTACTTCATCCTATCAGTGGACGATTACCAAAGTCTTTGGGAATGTGATGAACGGAATAATGTTTGGACGCTACTCGATAGGAGTTGATTATTTCTAATTTTTCCGTAGTTGCTGGTGAGGATTTGCAATCCGCAACCAATATTCGCTCGCCTCTGGCGAGATTTAGAAGATAACTCAAAGAAACGCTTGCCAGAGGCAAGCAAATAGAGGTTTCAGACTAAAAGTCCTCACCAGCAACGTCTATTTAAGAAAATACAGAAAAAGTTAGAATTCGGATTAACCAAAAAACGCTTCTAACTCCTCGACCACTTTCCGTAAACCACCGTGACCTTTCCAAAGGGACAATAAAATCTGTGTTCTTTCCTTATCAATTCTTCGTTGCGTTCGCAACAAAAATTCTTGGTACAACCGCAGTAATTGTTTAGTATTCGCCACGGGAACTGCGGGCAATTTGTCCACTACTTGCTCGATGAGCGTTGTCAAAGCCACTTCTTGTTCGGTGGTTAAATGCCACAGATGACTCTGAATCAATTGCGTCAAACGCTTTAAAGGGACAAAATGGTGTCGTTGCATTTTCCCAATATTGGCGCCAATTACTTCGGAATCAACCACTTTTCTTTCCACTAAATTTCGCCAGACGGTTGCGGCTAATTGTCTAGTTTGGCTATCTCCACAAATAAGACTAACGGATACAAAAAGATGAGACGGCGCACCCACCAAAGTCGAACAATTGTAGTTACTATTAAGCCAATGCAGCACCTTTTCAACTCGCCGTTGCGCCTCTTTTTCCCAAAAAGTGGGGTAACATAAATTATCCGCTAAAATCAGTGAAATCAACGGGTCGGGGTTATTGGGAAACCAGTTTAGCAAATTAACGACGTCATTAACGTTTGGCCGAAAAGGCACTTCTCGACCGGGCAAATACTGGTACAAAAAATCGGGATAGGCGTCGAGTTGTAGTCCCTTGGGGCATTTGATTTGCAACTCTCGATGAATGTAGTGCTGCCCCGTAAATTCCATCTGCTGGGTTTTATAACTCCATTCTTGCGGATGCAACTCGTCCCAAAAAACGGACCAAGAGTGGGTTCCATCAAAATAGGAACTGGGAATACTTAGCTTCGGTAATGGATTTTGCGGAGACTTCTTACCAATAGCCCTTTTGGTGATGGCAGCGGTAGCAAAGGCAAAAGTCAATGGGTGGATAACTCGTTTTTTATCATCACGCTTCTCCCCTTCTACGGCGAGTTGTTCCATCCATTTTTGAGGAATGGGTACGTTCGAAAGAAAGCAGTAATTCGCCAATTCTACATACTCGTTATTCAACAGTTGATTAGCTAATTCAAGTCCTTTGGCAAAGGCATCGGCCTTTAATCGACTGATAGTAAACTGTACATCAAATGGATTGGGAAAAACGTTTGCTTCTTGAAATTGACGCAACTTTCTGACAAAGACAGCGGCATCCACCCACATTGGCGTATGTGTAATCGTCGATAAAAGCGGCAAAGTAGAACCATTGCGAAGTTGCTTTAAAACGTGTAGCAATACCTTTTTAATGGGCGTATAGACTTCCGAAGGGTCGTAGGGATTGTACCAATTGTAGATGTGCGTTTGTTGCCAATCCACGGTAGCAGCCGAATCGTTAGACCAGAAACCTAACGCCTCGTAATGTTCCCCTAATCGTAGAAATTGGTGGTTCGAAGTAAGCTGTAATTTTTCCTTTAATAAATCATAAACATCTAACAAAAGTGTCGCCAACATATTGTCTAACATTCCTTGATTGGACGGCAATTCGTTGAAAACCAGTCGAAAGGCTTTTTTAAAAACAGGAACCAATTTTTCGCAGGTAGCTTCGTCAATATCGGGATAAAAACGAAGTAACCCTTCGATAAATCGGTCAAACTGGAAGGCCGCTGGGTTATCTAAAACGGTCTGAGCCAAGTCGATAAATTCAGTAAGGCTATTAACGGTCTCGGACGCTTCGGTGGGTACATTTTTGTAGTAAACGGACGTAGTTTCTTTTTTCTCAACGGATACTATTGAGTTCAATTGCTGTCGAATAATTTGGAATAGATTCGACCTGTTTTTTAGAATAATTGGCTGAATGAGGTCTGCGTAGCCGTTTCCAAACTGGATAAGGAATGTCAATACCTTTTGTTGTATCAAAAGATGGCGGTGATGCAACGCACTGGCTACTAAAAGAATAATTGTTGCTCGATACTCATCGGATTTTCGATTCAGTTTTTTCAAAAATTTTAGTCCTGCTAAAGTAATGGAAAATTGCCGACTTTGCACAATCGAGTCAAAATGAGCAAGACATGCTGCTACGTTGAAATCAGCCGAAGGCAAGAAAGTTTTAAGCGCCGACAAACTACTTTTCACCGCTAAGGCGTGAGGAACCGAAAAAATCTTAAATAGTTGAATTTGATTAGCCAATAATAGTTGGGGCCACTTGGGCAAAGCGTCAAAGAGCCGCGTTAACCAACTAATATTTGCCTTCTTTTTCCAATGGGTCAGCGCTTCTAAAATAGAAACTAGCAGGCGTTCGGAAGGAATTAGTTGTTGCTGCACTAAGGTCAATATCGCGCTTTGCCAATTTTGCGGTTCATTGGTCGGGCTATCCCGAAGATTCTTTTCTTTTCCAATTCTGTACAAATCTGTTTCCGCTTCAAAGAGCCACCAAAAATGTTCATCCAACGTTTCTGGCCGTTGCCAAAGTGCGCTAGGTCGGAAAAGAAATAGTCCTCTTTCTCCTTCGGACTCTTGAAAAATGGACTGCGCTAATAACTTGACTATCAAATTTTTGGGCAGAGAAAATTTAATAACATCCGCCAATTCTAGCAAACCCAAATAAGTTAGCTGTTTAGGTAATTTCGCTTGATATTCTAAGTTCGACAGATGGCTAGAGAGCCAGCATGGAACAAACCAACTAAATATATTTTTAGTAGTAAAAGGGGTGAAAACTATGTCATCGCTCAGCCATTTTGCCAACGGATGCTGCTCATTAGGCAAGCAAACTAGAAGCGTATAATTGAGTATTCTTTCCTGTTTGTTCGACGCTTTTCTGGCAAAAAAATGTTTATGGTTGATTAATCGGTCTTTGATTTCTAACAAATCTGTGGCTACTTCGCCGAGTGGCGACAGTAATTGCTGTTTTTGCTGTTCAATTAGTGTTTTTAAAAATGGAATTATCGCCGATTCATCGTGTCGAACAACGATATTCTTCCATATCTCTACGTGATTCATGTGTTCGGTAGTCTCCTTCTTCTAAAGTCAAACTGGAATTAAGTTAGGGTAAATTTTGAATGGGCTAAAATAGGAATAATTTCTTTAGTAAAACGCAAAAATTACCGTAAGTAAGACGCTCCGTTCACATCCAAGATGGTTCCCGTCATAAATTCTGCACCTTCACTGGCTAGAAACAAAATACCGTGCGCCACCTCTTCGGGTTTGGCTACTCTACCGATAGGACTCTGCTGCCGAATCGCATCTCCTTCTGGCCCCTCCAAAACAGACTTCGCCATATCGGTTTCCACAAAACCGGGCGCAATAGTTCCCACAAAAATATTATACGGAGCTAGTGCCTGCGCCAATGATTGCCCCATAGCATTTAACCCCGCTTTACTCGCTCCGTAAGCGGGCTGCAAAGGTTCGCCCCGAAACGCCCCTCGGGAGGACACATTGACAATTCGGCCTCCTCCCTGTTGCATCATTTTCTGCGCTACACAATAGGTCAAATTGGCTACGCCTATTAAATTTATATTTATTGTCCGTTGCCATTGTCGCTGCCAAGTAGCGTAGTCCACTTGGTCAATCGGATGTAGTTCAAAAATACCCGCATTGTTGACCAAAGTATCAATTCGTTCAAATTGTGCAGCAACTTCCTTCACCATCGAAGCTACCTGTTCTGGGTCTCCAATATCCGCTTGCACCAAAATATGCCCGTCCCCATCTAAGGAGCGTAAAGTGTCGTTTGCCGCCGATTCATTTGCCCGATAATTGATAGCCACTCTCGCCCCTGCTGCCGCAAAGGCCATAGCCGTCGCCCGACCAATCCCTCGGGAAGCGCCCGTAATAAGTACCGTTTTGTGTTGGAAGTTCATATCCTAAAAGTTGTTAAGTTGAGAAGTTTTAGTTGGCAGTAGCAGTGGCAGTTAGTAGCAGAAGCGAAGTCAAAGCACAGTTCCGTGTTACAAAAACATAAGCGCACAGAACAACGGTCGTAAACGGCAATCAAAGACCTTTACCCCCTAAAAGCTAATTGTTCATTGTTCATTGCTAATTGCTAGTTACCCATCGACCATCTCCACACCCTTCCAGAAAGCTACCCGACCTTCGATTGATTTAGCGGCGTGTTTTGGGGCCGAATAATACCAAGCAGCATCCTTATTTTCTTGGCCATCTACGGAAAGGGTATAATAGCTAGCCACCCCCTTCCAAGGACAAGTAGAATGGGTTGAACTTTCTTTGATAAAATCTTTATTGAGGCTATCGGCGGGAAAATAATAGTTTCCTTCAATTTTAACCAAATCGTCACTTTCGGCGATAACTTGGTTATTCCAAATCGCTTGCTTTTTCATTTTTAATAATTTTAATATTGATTATTTCAGCAAAACAACTATTTTGTCAGCAGGTTTAAAATAGTACTTGAGATGTCGAATTAGAGACCTTTTCGACTTAAATAGTACCAAGACTTTTAAATTTCTGATTTTACATTTTACACCAGCCCGCGCAGCAGTCTGGCGGGTTTTGACTTTCTTCACTTGTCTAATCGAGCATGAAATGTACCAAAGAATACTTCCTTCTATTATTACTGATTTTACCTTTCCCACTTTGGGCGCAGCTAGGACCTCATGCGGAAAACATTAAATGGCAGCAAATCAACACTGAAAAAGTTAACGTAATATTCCCAGAAGGATTTGACCAACAGGGACTTAGAGTCGTTAATCTGGTCAATTGGATGGAGCAAAACAACAAACGCTCCATTGGTCCTTTGAGCGAAAAAATTAATATTATTCTACACAACCAGACAATGGTGCCCAATGGTTTTGTAGGAATTGCCCCTTTCCGAAGCGAATTTTTTGCCACCCCTCCCCAATCCGCTAATTTTCTGGGAACGGTCGATTGGATTGACGCTTTGGCCATTCACGAGTATCGCCACGTCCTACAATACGCCAACGCTAAAGTCGGCATTACCAAATTACTATATTTCTTACAAGGAGAAAACGGTTGGGGGTTAGCATCGGGGGCGGCCGTTCCCAACTGGTTTTGGGAAGGAGATGCCACGATAATTGAGACCGCACTAACCAACGGAGGACGAGGGCGAGTTCCCTTTTTCACCCTTGAGCAAAGAGCCATTTTGTTAAATAACCGAGATTATTCCTACCAAAAAGCTAGAAATCGGTCATTCAAAGATATAGTGCCCAATCACTACCGACTGGGGTACCAAATGTTGATGCACGGTCGAGAACGGTACGGTAACGATTTTTGGCAACCCATTTTTGAAAATGCCGCTCGATATAAACCCCTATTATATCCTTTTTCCAGAGCACTCAAACATAAAACGGGGCTAAGTACCAAAGATTTGTACCAGGTTACTTACAAAAATTTAAAAGAAAAATGGGTTAATCATCTAGCAAATATTGACCTCATCCCTACCGAGAAAATACCTACGTCGCCTAAAAAAACGGTGACCCATTATCGTTTCCCTTTTGTACAAAAAGACGGTAGTATAGTTTGTCTGAAGGCTTCTTTTGAAGAAACGGATGCACTCGTTCGAATTAAAAACGGACAAGAAGAGCAATTGACTTTTGTTGGTTTCCACCTCGAAGATTATCTTTCGGTCGTTGGTCACAAAGCTATTTGGACAGAATACGAACAGGACCCAAGACGTAGCAATAGAAACTATTCCAATATCGTCGTCTATGATTTTGAAACGGAGGACCGCACTCAATTTACCTTAGCATCTAGATACCTCTCCCCTACCTTTTCTAACTCAATGGGTCGTGTATTAGCGGTACAAATTAGTCCCGAGCAAAAGAATAATTTGGTTATTATGAATGCCGTCAGTGGCCGCCAATTGGCCGTTATTCCCAATCCTACCAATCGGCACATTTCCTTCCCCAAGTGGGGACAAAACGATACGGAAATCATTTACATTGGGAAAGAAAATAGTCAGTTAGCCATTTTTAAGTTCAATTTAATTAACAAAAAGACGGAGCAACTAACCGATTGGACACACCATGCCATGGCCGACTTGTTTATTCACGAACAACGGGCGTATTTCACGGCTTCCTTTAGTGGCATTGACAATATTTACAGTGTTCCCTTGGATGGGTCAAAGCAAATTCGTCCACTTACCTCCGTCAAAATTGGGGCTTTTTACCCTTCCGTTTCTGTGGATGGACAAACCTTAGTGTTCAGCGAATTTACGGATATGGGCTACGAATTGAGTCAACAATCCTTGACTAAAGTCAATAGCCGAACTAGCAGTTTTGAAATAATTGAACCTACACAGCAGCCTTTTTATGCCATTAATACCACCAACGAAGAAGGAGGTAATATTTTAAATCAAGTCCCCGTTACTGAACATCCCGTCGAACGGTTTAGAGGCTTTTTCAAAGGAATGAGTTTACACAGTTGGAACTTTACGCCGTCGTTAAGTTTGCCCACTTTAGATATACAAATTGATAATTATCTCAACGATTTTTCGATGAACCTCATCGGCGGGTACAACGTCAACGAAAGCGCGCCCGTTTACGTCGCATCAGCCACTTACGGAAAGTGGTACCCTCAATTGACGGCCTTCACTAGTTTTAGCAACCGAAACACTGTTGCTATTGGCCGCCAAGATTCCCTTTTTGTACAGGATTTTGACCAACTAACGGTCGGTGGTCGAATCTCCCTTCCGCTAATTTGGGTACAGGGAAATTACAGCACCAGTATTCAGCTTTTTAGCGGCTATTCGCACCAATATTTGTCCAATGTGGAATTTCGAACGGCAGATATAGAAGGAAACCCACTCACATTGCAAAGGGCTGAGCGTGACCTCGGTACCATCCAATTTGGTTTTTCGGTATCTAATTTGCGCCGTAGGGCTATTCAAAATCTGGAATCGAAATTTGGCCAAACGCTCAGTATTCGTTTTCAACAAACTACCCAATCGAGGGCGGACCGGCAAATTAGAGTGACCAGTAATTTGTTTTTTCCAGGTTTTGAAAATAACCACAGTTTGAAATTGGGCGTTGGTTACCAAAGAGAATTATTGAGAAATCGTTACCAATTTTCGGACGTTTTTGAATATCCTCGCGGTTTTGGTAGCTTTTTGAACGACGAGTTTCTACGATTGACCGCAGATTATAAATTCCCGCTCGGCTACCCTGATTGGGGATTTGGGGGTATTACTTACTTCAAAAGGGTTAGTATGAACGTATTTTTCGACTACGGTCGTCGTCGAATCATCGCCCCTAATTTTGCGGACAATCACAGTTCAATTGGTGCCGAATTTATTTTTGACAATCAATTTTGGAATGAATTGCCCGTTACTTTTGGCGTTCGCAATTCTTACCGACTGACAACGGATGTGAATCGGTATCAGTTTGATTTTTTCGTCCGGAATTTTATTCAGTGATGTTTTCGGTTCACGGTGTAAAGGTCAAACAATCAGATTAAAAAACTGATACAATGATTTGTAGTAACTTGTTTAAAATCCGTAGCTACGGATTTCTATCACTTTCACATCTCATGACTATCAAAACTGAACCTAACCAGCCGCTTTTCAATTTCACCAATACATGAATCAAAAACTACTCATTGCCAACCGTGGAGAAATAGCTATTCGAATCATCAACACCGCCTACGAATTAGACATTCGAACCGTTACCGTTTACGCCGAAGATGATGCCCAAGCGTTGCATACCAAAAAATCGGACGAAACCTATCCACTAAAAGGCCAAGGCGCTGCGGCTTATTTAGATATTGACCAAATCATTGCGATTGCCAAAGCATCAAGCTGTACACTCGTTCACCCCGGCTACGGCTTTTTGAGTGAAAATGCGACCTTCGCCAAGGCCTGTGAAATAGCTGGGTTGAAATTTGTCGGTCCAAAATCCGACGTGTTAGAAATCTTTGGTAGCAAAATACGAGCAAAGCAAGCAGCTAGTCGGCAAAGTGTACCTTTGATTCTAGGGACAGAAGGCAGCACAACGCTGGAAGAAGCTCAACTTTTTTTCCAATCTCTTCCTCCAAACAGTCAAATGATGATAAAATCCGTTTCGGGTGGTGGCGGCCGAGGGATGAGAATTGTCGATTCTTCAATGGAAATTGCCAATGCCTATAAAACTTGTCAGTTAGAAGCGGAAAAAGCATTTGGAAATGGTGATTTATACGTTGAATTATACCTACCAAAAGCAAGACACGTGGAAGTCCAAATTCTAGGAGACGGTGAACACATTACCCATCTTTGGGAAAGGGAATGTAGCGTGCAGCGACAACACCAAAAACTGTTAGAAATAGCCCCCTGTCCCAACTTATCCGAAACCACCTTAAACCGAATCAGACAGGCGGCCGTTCGCCTAGCCAAATCGGTGAACTACACCAACGTCGGTACGTTCGAATTTTTGGTGACCACCACTGAGGCGGCTGACCAATCAAATTTTTATTTCTTAGAAGCCAATCCAAGAATACAAGTTGAACATACCGTCACCGAAGAAGTGACGGGCGTGGACATCGTCCGTTTTCAAATTTTACAAACCTTAGGTTATCAACTAGCGGATTTAGGACTTAGTCAATCTCAAGTTCCCCAACCGTTCGGCTACGCCATTCAAGCAAGAATTAACACCGAAAAAATTAATAATCATGGAGTTGCACAACTCAAAACGGGGCAATTAACCCATTTTGAATTACCTTTCGGAAAAGGGGTTCGAGTCGAAACGGCGGGCTACGTTGGCTACCAAAATAGCTCCAATTTTGACTCTTTACTCGCCAAAATTATTGTACATTCTCCTTTCGATGATTTTGGAAAAGCGGTGGACAAATTATACCGAAAGTTAAGTGAATGCCGCCTTGAAGGTATCGAGACCAACCTCCATTTTTTACAAACTATTCTACAGCATAAAGCCTTGCGAAAACAGACGATTTATACCAAATTCATCGAAGAAAATATCGCTTCTTTACTTCCTCAAAAAAAGTCCATTCATCCTCAATTTTATATTACCTCGCAAAAACAACGGGCATTTAAGTCCGAGATAACTTTCGAGATTCCCGAAGGCTACGAGGGAATTTACTCACCAATGCCCGGCACCGTTGCGGACATCACTGTTCAAAAAGGACAAACCGTTGAGGCGGGAACACCGCTACTCATTTTAGAAGCCATGAAAATGGAATCCGTCGTATCGGCTTCTAACCAGGGAGTGATTGATAGAATTTTGGTAGAAAAGGGCGTTGTCTTGCAGGAAAATCAATTATTATTTTTGGTAAAAAAGGTGGACGTTGATGAGACGGAAATTAATCGTCAAACGACCATCGATTTAGCGTACATTCGACCCGAGTTAGCGGAACTAAACCAACGAAAAGCCTTTCTACTCGACGAAAATCGACCCGAAGCTATTGCTAAACGCAAGCGAAAAAACAAGCAAACGGCTCGTGAAAATATCGCTCAATTATGCGACGACAATTCCTTTTTGGAATACGGCTCGCTCATCGTAGCTGCCCAACGAAAGCGTCGAACGGAAGCTGATTTGGTCAAAAACACCCCCGCCGACGGCATCATTACGGGTATCGGTGCGGTCAATGGAGCACTTTTTTCCGCCGAAGCGGCCAAATGTATGATTCTGTGTTACGACTATACCGTCCTAGCAGGTACTCAAGGAATGTTCGGTCACCAAAAAACGGACCGAGTCTTGGAAGTAGCGCACAGTGGACAATTACCCGTTATTTTATTCGCCGAAGGTGGAGGTGGCCGACCGGGAGATACCGATTTTCAAGGTATCGGCGGCTTACACGTCAAAACTTTTGCCATGTTCGCCAAGTTGAACGGTATTGCGCCCCGCATCGCCATCGTTTCGGGTTACTGTTTTGCGGGAAATGCCGCTTTGGCGGGTTGTGCCGATGTCATAATTGCAACCGAGGACACGTCTATGGGCATGGGTGGTCCCGCCATGATTGAAGGTGGTGGATTAGGAAAATACCACCCCAAGGAAGTAGGTCCCGTCTCCGTACAAGCACCCAATGGCGTCATTGACATTGTGGTTAAAAATGAACAAGAAGCCGTGGAAACCGCCAAAAAATACCTTTCTTATTTTCAAGGAAAAGTAACGGATTGGTCCTGCGCCGACCAACGAACACTACGACACCTAATTCCAGAAAATCGCCGACGAGTGTACGATATTCGCACCGTCATTGACAAGCTAGCTGACGATGATTCAGTACTAGAACTTAGAAGCAAGTACGGCTTAGGAATAATTACGGCACTAATTCGCATCGAAGGACAACCGATGGGATTGATTGCTAACAATTCCAAACACTTGGGTGGAGCAATTGACGCCGAAGGTGCGGGTAAGGCGGCTCGATTTTTACAACTTTGCGAAGTCTTTGGATTGCCCGTATTATCTCTGTGTGATACCCCCGGATTCATGGTCGGTCCCGAAGCGGAAAAAACGGGATTGGTCCGTCACACTTCCCGACTATTTACGATTGGAGCCAAAATGAGCGTTCCCATTTTCACCGTCGTTTTGCGCAAAGCTTACGGTTTAGGTTCCATGGGAATGGCCGCTGGCGGTTTCCACGAACCTTTTTTCACTATCTCTTGGCCGACGGGAGAATTTGGCGGTATGGGCTTAGAAGGTGCCGTTCGATTGGGCTACCGAAAAGAATTGGAAGCCATTGAAGACGAGGCAGAACGGGAACAATTATTCCAGAAAATGGTTACTAAAGCCTACCAGCATGGGAAAGCCATCAATACGGCAACGTATTTGGAAATTGACGAAGTGATTGACCCTGCCGATACTCGAAAGTGGATTGTCAATGGATTAGCGGCTACCCAAAACCGCCGTTTGTCGGAGGGACGAAAGTTTGTGGATACATGGTGATAAGTGATTAATGATAAATGATGATTGATAACTTACATCAAAAGGAACTAATCTGATAGACAATAAAATTTTGTAATATACGAGCAATATTTTGATTGAATTTAGAATTTTGATTTTATACACTACAACTAACTATCAAAAATTTACCTATTGCTAATTTTCGTTGTTGATTATAATAAAAAGGACATCGAAACTATAAAATTTATGGATTTATATACCGAAGAACAAGTCTCCACTATTTCAAAACAAAACTTCGCTTATTTGGAAGTAGAGGAAGTGGATAACGTATTGAAGCTGACCTTAGATAGAGCGAAAAAAAAGAACGCTTTGCATCCGCAATTGGTCAACGAATTGGCGTACAGTTTACAGTATGCTTATTACGAAAAGTCCATTTGGGCGATTGTAATTCAAGCAAAGGGAAACGTCTTCTGTGCGGGCGCCGACCTAAAAGCAATGGCGGGCATCATTGAACCAAATTATTCTACCATTCCGAAACCTAAAGGAGAAATCCTTATCGGAGAGTTGTTCAATAAAGTGTATAAACCAACCATTGCGAAGGTAACAGGGGATGTTTATGCGGGCGGGTTTTTCTTTTTGGCAGGATGTAATATTGTCGTTGCACAGGATAACGTCAAATTTGGTCTGCCCGAAGTAAAACGGGGTATTTATCCATTCCAAGTAATGGCCGCTTTATTAAAAGTCATGCCCGCAAGAAAGGTAATTGACTGGTGCATTCGAGGCTATAATTTGCCCGTCAAAGCGGCCGAACAATACGGTTTAGTTACCGAAGTAACGACAGCCGAAAAAATTGACGATGCCGTGCAGCAAATTATCGACCAATTAAAGCAAAATAGTCCATCGGCTATTCGCTACGGCTTACGAGCCTACGACCATATTCAACCGAGTGCAGCCGAGCATAAGTACTTGTACGATATGCTACAAAAAACTATTCAAACGAGAGATGGACAGGAAGGACTGAGAGCGTTTCGAGAGAAGCAAAAACCGAATTGGTCGGGTGAGTGAAGAAATGTAAATCTCAAATTTAAAATTTGCTGATTATAACGTTTTGTGTAGCTAGATTCAATGGGAACACGTATTTAACGGATAAAACAGATTGGAACGGACTTTTCAAACCTCTTTGTACACTAACTTTCGGAATAAAATTGATTTAGAAATCCGTTTTAATCTCTCTAATCCGTTAAATCCGTGTTCCTACCGAAATAGGATTAGAGCTACGCAATCCATGATAATCAGAAAATTTGGCTTACACAAAATCTCGTAAATCCTGTAAATCTTGAAATCTCCGATGAATGCGGAGTCGTATGACCTGTCTAAAACGCTAGCCAAAATTTTGTCCAAATCTGAGGCTAGTCTTTCCCAACAAATCGCAAACCAATAGCAGGACTAAAACCCAGCACTTGATGAAACGAAGCAGCCACATTAATTTGTACTTGACCTACATCGTACCCCAATCCAAAATTGATTAAACTCGGTTCAGTATTGATACCCGTTCGAAAAAAGACTTTTTGCCATAAAAAATATTCCAATCCAAATCGATAATTCGTCGCTAACTCCGCATTTTTTTCAAGAGAACCGCTGATAATCAAAGAGAGACTCACTTCGTAATTTAAGCCGAATTGTAATACAGAAGGTAGCGTTGATTGACCCAACTCTGCTCGAATAGGATTGAAAATGTGCACGCCTGCCCACAATTTTTCGACAATTCTGTACTGTAACCCCAGTTCAAAAGTAAGCGCCGAGGCGTTACCATATTCCGAAATCCGAGTATTTAAAAAATCAAATTGAGCACCAATAGCTAAATTATCAAATAATTGACGACTGTAACTCAAGCCTACTTTTTGCTCATTGTACAAATCGAAACCGTAGTATTGCAAAGTCATACCGAAGGTGCCAAATTCGGTCGGTTGAGCTACCGTTAACGCCGCTAACTTTAGTTCTTCTAACTGAAAACGATTTTCAATATAACCAACAGCACCAAAATTTTCTAAAAAAGCCAACCCTGCTTGATTATTAAAGCCTGCATATACATCTCGAAAACCTAAATTGGCATTAGCCAGTCCAATTCCCCTTGCGCCAGCGTACTGGGAAAAACCATTCTGCCCCGAAAGGAAAACAGGAATCAGCGAACAAAATAATATCCAATAAATGAACCGTTTGTGCATTACTATATCATTTTGAGGAAACTTTTTTAAGAAGCGAATAATTGCTGGAGCGCTACCCAAAGTTGTTTTTTGAGTGCTTGCTGGTTAGAAATTTCGGCGAGGGAATCAGCAAACAAAATCGTAAAATCACCAAGCGTTGTGAGCGTATATTTTTTTAAGGCAGCTTGAAAGCCAACGTCTTTTGGAGATACCCCAAAAAACAGTGCTTTGGTTATTCCTTTTGCTTTCGCCACCGAACTGAAACTAAAGTTATTATCTGGCGTTTTTTGTAAAACCAAAACATCGTTTTCCAAATCCAATTTGACCGCACCCAAGACTTTTGTCAGAAAGGGAATCAATTCGACATCCTCGGTTAGAAAGCAAATAAATACGCCCTTATCCACTTTTCCTTGGAACTCTTTTTCCAACTGAGCCGTGTCAGCAACGTTGATAACTTTGAAATCTAGGAACGAATTGGTCAAAGTGGTTGTTTTTTAAAAGTCGTTGAAAGAAATTTATGAGTAGCTTTTGCTAAGAACAAAGCTACGAAGTAAAGCGACAAAACGAAGTCAGCAATTGGATAATTTTAGCCAAAATTGATTTTTAGCAATACCGAAAACTCTTTTATTGAATAAATATTCAATTTTATTGGCCACTTATTCAATAAAGTATTTTTAAAATTGTATTTTTAAGCATAACTTTGTTAAAAATCATTTTTTATTCCAAATGGGAAGCAAAAGTTACTTAATTTTCGTTTAAATAAGACCGCTAACCATCTAAAATAATTTGACAATGAAATACGAAATTACCGTTAACCCTACGACTAATTCTAACCTTCCCAAATTAGACTTCAATAACATTCCTTTTGGTAGGGTTTTCTCCGACCATATGTTTATTGCCGATTATCGAGACGGCGAATGGACGGATTTGCGGATTGTGCCTTTTGGCCCTTTCGAAATGCACCCCGCCAACATGACACTACACTATTCCCAAACGATTTTTGAAGGGATGAAAGCCTCCAAAAATAAAGATGGCGTTCCCATGCTACTGCGCCCCGAACTACACGCTCGACGCTTAAATGCCTCAGCCGATAGAATGTGCATGCCCCACGTTCCAGAAGCACTATTTTTACAAGCCTTGCACGAACTAATTGGTTTAGATAGCGATTGGATTCCAACCCTTCCTGGTACCTCCTTGTACGTCCGACCCTACATGTACGCAACGGACGAATTCATTGGCGTAAAGCCATCAGATACTTATAAATTTGTCATTTTCACCTGTCCCGTTGGAAGCTACTACGCTACACCCGTCAATTTAGTAACCGAGCAGAAATATGTCCGTGCCGTCAACGGTTTGACGGGAGAAGCTAAAGCGGGAGGCAATTACGCCGCCTCTTTGCTACCCGCCAAACTGGCTAAAGAAAAAGGCTACGACCAAGTGATTTGGATGGAAAGTCCCGATTTCAAAAAGGTACAAGAAGTAGGGACAATGAATCTATTTTTTGTTATCGGCGATACAGTAGTGACCCCTAGCACAACGGGGGCTATCCTAAAAGGAATTACCAGAAAATGCTTCTTGGAAATTTGTGCCAAAAGAGGCATCAAAACCGAAGAAAGGGATATTTATATTGATGAAATAGTGGAAGCGTATGAGGCAGGTCAACTCAAAGAAATATTTGGGGCAGGAACCGCCGCCGTGGTTTCCCACGTTGCTTCTCTGACACACAACGACTTCAAAATGACGCTGCCGCCCGTTGAAGAGCGTGAAATCGGCAATATGCTAAAAAGAGAAATTGCGGGTTTGAGAACGGGAGAAGTAGAGGATATTTACGGTTGGATGGTTCCCGTTGAAACTGCGGTGACGGCGTAATTTGACAATAAAGATTTGGGGTTGTGCGACAAGGGTATTAACAAGCTTAAACAAAATGTGTGATTAAATTAGTTATGATGGTCTGATGGTCTGATGGCTTGATTGTCTGATGGTCAATACTTTTAGATTTTGGACCAGCCCGCACATTGGTTTTAAGATACAATCTTCAAACATCGACCGACAACTTTTCAACAAGTTAAATATTACGATTTTGACTTTTCGTTCGCCCTAATTTCCTTTATTAAATGGTCACCCTTTTTCTTTGTAAATAAACGTATCATAAAAAGCAATGCCTCCAAAGTAGAATAGATTCAATACCATAATTGTTTGCAACCAAAACGGCCGGACGGGATAATAATAAACCATCATTGGCAAAGCAATTAAAATAATGGTGGATACGGCAATGGTTATTTTTTTCAATCGGCTCGCTTGACTTGGGTAGGCAAATTTAATGGGCGCAAAATGCAAAGCGGCAAAAATGACAATCATAATTCCATTCCAAAGTGGCGTAAAAGAGCAAACAAACACGAGATAAAAAACAACCATATTCCACAAAACGGGAAAGCCCACAAAGTAATTATCGGGCGAGACCATACCTTCTTTACCGTAATAAACTGCCGAAACTAGTAAAATTAGAAAAGTTAAAGGAAGTTGCCAATTGGACGCTACCAATCCAGCTTCGTGAAAAAAATAGGCGGGAATAATAGCGTAAGTAGCAAAGTCAATGACGTAATCTATCGTTTTACCATCCATATAAGGCAACACTTCTCTGACTCGAAAAAGTCGCGCAAAAGTCCCATCAATCCCGTCAATCACCAAACTAGCTAGTAGCCAAAACATGGCGCTTCGCCACTCCTTTTCATTGATGGCCAAAATAGCCATGAAGCCCGTCAGTAGTCCCGAAGCGGTGAAGAAGTGAACACTCCAAGCCAGCGTTTTTTGCAAAAAAGTTGGTGTGGTTTTGTCATCAAACATTTCCCAAAGAAAAGGAAAATTTGTTTTATTAGGAATAGGGTTCCATAAATTTACTAATTGCTTACCTATTTGCCTACCTTTCGGCCATGCAATTATCTAAAACGAAAGCACTCATACCGACCGTCGGCCTTTTGGGACTACTTATAGTAACGGGAATCTATCTCTATTTTTTCACCGAAAACGAAGTCTTTTGGGGTGGTTACTGGGCCATGACGGCTTTTTATGGATTAATATTTTACGTTGGCGCTTATTCTAGCGGCAAAAAGAAAGAGGAAAATGTAACGGACGTAATGCTCGCTGGAAGGTCTTTACCCATTGGTATTGCCATTCTGACGATGGCGGCCACTTGGGTAGGCGGTGGATTTATCAATGGAACGGCGGAAGCGGCGGCGGCTTCGGGCTTAGTTTGGGTGCAAGCGCCGTGGGGCTACGCATTGAGTCTAATTGTTGGCGGCTTGTTTTTTGCAAGGAAAATGCGGCGCTACGAGTTTAAAACCATGTTAGACCCGCTGGAACAACGATTTGGGAAAAAAATGGCAGCGGTTTTATTTTTACCCGCATTGACGGGCGAAATCTTCTGGACGGCAGCGATATTAATGGCTTTAGGAACTACTTTTGGAACGGTACTCGGTTTGGCGACCACTCCAGCTATTATCTTATCGGCGATTATCGCAATTGCCTACACCGCTTTGGGTGGACTTTGGGCCGTAGCATTAACGGATGTCGTGCAGGTTATCCTACTAATTGGTGGACTATTTCTCGTTGTTCCCTTTACTTTAGAATCATTAGGAGGTTGGACGACCGTTTGGACCACTTATCAAGCGGACAAAGGAGCGGCAGCTTCTTTTTTTCCAAGCCAAGAAGCACTCGGAGACTACTACTGGAATTGGTGGGACTATGCCCTGTTGTTGGTGTTTGGCGGATTGCCTTGGCAGGTTTATTTTCAACGAGTACTGGCCTCGAAAGACGAAAAGACGGCCGTCCGATTAAGCCTTTTTGCGGGCGTATTTTGTCTATTGGCCGCCGTTCCTGCGGGTATGATTGGCATTGCGGGCGCCGTGGCCGATTGGGCCACTTTAGGAATTCCCGCACCGCCCGACTCAGCATCAATGCTGCCCCACGTGGTGCGCTATCTAACGAATCCTTGGGTGGCAACGATTGGTTTAGGAGCGGTGGCGGCGGCAGTGATGTCTTCGGCGGATTCTTCTATTTTATCAGCTTCCTCAATGGCCACTTGGAACGTTTACCGACCTATTTTCAGACCAACCATCAGCATGGAAAAGCTGGCAAAGGTATTATCCGGTTGTATTTGGATAATTGGGGTGACCGCTACCATTCTAGCATTGAACATCAACTCAATTTATGACCTATGGTTTTTGTGTAGCGATTTCGTTTATTGCCTTCTGTTTCCTCCTTTGGTCTGTGCACTTTTTGATAAAAAAGCGAATACTTACGGTGCGGTGGCGGGCTTTGCAGTCGCTTTCATTTTGCGGTTTGGCGGGGGTGACACAACTTTGGGATTGCCCATAAGAATTGATTATCCGATGGTGGAAGATGGCGTGGTATTATTTCCTTTTAGGACATTGGCGATGGTTAGTGGACTTTTAACGATAATTATTGTTTCTCGCTTGACGCAGAAGTGGGATGTAGCCAAGCAGCTTGTGGTTGAAGACCTAAATTCTTGACAGTTTAACACTAGTAAATCATCCAGGGCTTCTTCCAACTTTCTATCATTTTAAAATGCTCTACCTCCTTTTGCTGAGACCGAAAAAATAGAAAGCCCAAACCGAAAATATCAATACTCATACGAACCCTTGAATGCTTTTTCATCTGTTCCCAAAACTGCATTTTTGCTGAGTTTTCGTAAGGAGTCCGTAGCGCAACAACCGTATTGGTTTGGGCAAATTTGAGGATTACTTCGAATAGTTCTAGTCCCTCATCTACGTCAAAATCATTAAAGAGAATGAAGTCAACGGTACCCATTTCCGATAAGTTTTGCTCCAATACCTCAACGTTTTTTAGAGGGGCTATAGTGATATTCCTGCGTCCAAATTGTTGGAAAAACTGTCGTGTTTTTTTCGCTAAAGCGGTATTTTTTTCAAAAGTATAGACTTGAGTTAAACTAGCGGGAGTAGCTTGATAAAGCGTAGCTATGCCTAAGCCCGTTCCGAGTTCCACGATTGTATCGGGTTTGTAGAGATGAACCGCTTTAAATAAAATTTGGCCGTAGGTTTGGTCGATTTCATTTTTGGTTAGTTGATGGATAGTTTGCTTTCCATTTTCACTAGAAACCGATTCGCTGTTGGTCAATAGATTACGTCGATAGGTTTCAATAACGCCAAAAAAATGGTAATAGCGGTCGTCTTCTAGCACCTCCGTTAGAAATTGAAAGGCAAAAGGCGAATGAATCTTATATTTCGTGGTAGCTGACCAGTAGAATTTTAAAAAAGCGTTGTTCATTTAACTTTATTCGGTTCACGGTTGACGGTTCACAGTTTGGATAAGCTCAAGAATAAGAAATAAGTGAAACTTGTAGATTAATTTACAGCAGTTCTCTAAACAAATTCTTCCTCCGAATACCCATTGACCAACTGGTCGATAGCTTCCAAAAAGTAGCCATCTTTTTCTTTTAGGCCGTTGATGGGCAGGAGTTCGTCCTTAAAATAGAAAAGTAGATACTGCTGATTCATTTCTACCCAAATTCCTCGTTCTAGTGCTAAAGCACTCAAAAATCCTTCATTCAACTCGAAGGCCAAATGGGAAGCAGTCGGTTCTATAAAATATTGTTTATGAAATGCGGTAACTTGTCTGAATATCAAATGTTTATCATTAAAAAAGTCTTTCATCCGTTGTAGTCGTCCTTTGGGGCGAATGAGAATAGAACTGAAACTCCAATCGGGATGGTAAAACTCAAAAACAGTAGTAGTTTTGTTACGGGTATCTCCAAAATAAACGTAATCGTAAATTCTACGATTAATACCGCTTTGGGTCTCTTTTTTTTGTAAGATTCCTTTCACTCGCTTTCCTTGGCTTCCCGAAAAAAGGCTAAATTGTCGTAAATGAATTGGCTGATTTCCAAACCGTTGTCTTTCCGAGAAACGAAATCCTTCTCGCTGGGCTAATTGTCGCAACCCCAAAATTCTATCATCTTTCCAAATAGCGTTTTTTAAGTCGTCAAAAATTTCTTTCATTTTTTAAAATTGTTTGACCAATGATAAATGGATTCGATGATAATTCCTAGAAAATAGTCCACATATTACCCCATTTTTGCCATATTTGCACTTTGCAATAAACAATGTACAATTATCAATATGCAAAGAACAATAACTAATGAGGCGTAAACAAAGTTTTTCCTAAAAGCCCAAAACGGACTTGGTTCCTTACAATTTTAGCAAGCCCTCAACGGGTTTTTAATTTAAAAAAAAAATAAATTGGTAGCAGTTAGTGTCAAAACAACCTCTAACTTATGAACTTCTTACAGCTTCAATTGGTAATTGATAATTGTTCATTGGTAATTGAATAACTTGATAATTGAAAAAAGTATGAGCAATAACTTATTAGCAGGAAAAAAAGGAATCATTTTTGGCGCATTGGATGACCAGTCTATTGCGTGGAAAGTGGCCGAACGGTGCGTAGAAGAAGGCGCACAAATAACGTTGACCAATGCGCCAGTAGCGTTGCGGTTTGGCAAATTGCAGACTTTAGGCGAAAAGTTGAACGCTGAAATTATAGCCGCCGATGCCACTAGTATGGATGATTTGGAAAACCTTTTCCAAAAGTCAATGGATACGTTGGGCGGAAAAGTAGATTTTGTACTCCACTCCATCGGAATGTCACTGAATGTACGTAAGAAGAAAGAATATACCAATCTAAAGCACGATTGGATGCTTAAAACCTTTGATATTTCGGCTATGTCCTTTCACCGAATGATGCAGGTAATGTGGAAATTGGACGCCATAAACGATTGGGGGTCTATTTTGGCATTGACCTATATCGCTGCACAGCGGACGTTTCCTGACTATTCGGAAATGGCCGAATCGAAGGCACTATTGGAATCTTACGCTCGAAGTTTCGGCTACCATTTCGGTACCGCAAAAAAAGTAAGAGTCAACACAATTTCTCAATCTCCAACATGGACGACCGCTGGAAGTGGTGTGAAGGGTTTCGATAAGTTCTTCGGATATGCGGACAAGATGTCTCCGCTTGGGAATGCGTCGGCCGAAGCCTGTGCCGATTATTGCATTAGTCTATTCTCGGATTTGACCAAAATGGTGACCATGCAGAATCTATTTCACGATGGTGGATTTTCCTCGATGGGGATGAATCCCGCCGTTTTTGAATAAAATTTGAGAAATATTTTTTCAAAAAAATACTTTCGTTTAATATTCTTTCAATTTTAGTTCAACAAGAAAGCATTTTTTGTGGTCAAAATACCAAAACAGCCTCAATACTAACATAAGCATAATAGTTTTGGCAAGTAATTTGTTATAGATGTATTGGCCTTTAATGATTCTCTCTATTGCGGTAAAGTCTTCTGTATGGAAGACTTTACTTTTTTTTTGTCTCTTCGTTTTTTTCTTTTGCTTTCTTCTTTTTTAAATCATTTAACCGAACGATAATTTTTGCGTAGATTCGCTGTAACCGCTCGGGGTCTTTTTTCAAGCGCTCATATTCGGGTTTAAAAATGTCCATTTCGACTTGGTGGATTTCTAAAATCTGTGCCAAATAAAGTTCAACCATGCTATCTCGTAGGCTCAGAGACAGGTGCTGAGTAGCCGATTCGGAAATATGAATATCTGCCAAAATATTCGTCATTTGAGTTTCCGATAGTTGGTATTCTTTGGGAACTTTTTCACAGGCGCCCAAAATTAGCCCACACACTATCCAGCAAGTAAAATAAAGCCTTCTCATCTTTTCTTTTTACGAATTAAATTTGATAATTTTCACGATAATTTGATTTTTGTCACTAATCAACTAGTCGCTAAACTAATCAATGATACCCATACCTTCTATCACTCAAAACTACGTTAACGGACAATTAACGCATCAATCTGACCATTTTTTACCAATCGTAAGCCCTATAGACGGCCAAACACTTTCCAAAGTAGTGGTATCCTCGTTCGACGAACTAAACGAAGCCGTCAACGCCGCAAAGATAGCTTTTCCCACTTGGTCGAACCGAACTTTAAAACAAAGAGTCCAAGTTTTTTACCAGTTTCGACAATTACTCCTAGACCATTTAGAAGCGTTAAGCGAACTGGTCTACTTAGAAAATGGTAAAACCATCGGAGAAGCCAAAGCCGAAGTAATGAAGGGCATCGAACTAACCGAATTTGCTTGTTCTTTACCGCAATTCATCAACGACGAAATTCAAATAGTTAGCCAAGGAATCGAATGTCGAACCACGCACGTTCCATTAGGAGTAGTAGCTTCCGTTGCCCCTTTCAATTTTCCCGCTATGGTGCCATTATGGACGATTCCTAATGCTTTGGCTTTGGGCAATTGTATGATTTTAAAACCATCGGAAAAGACGCCCATTACCGCCTTAAAGATTGCCGAACTGCTGACTGAAGCGGGCCTACCCGACGGTGTTTTCAATGTCATCAATGGAGACAAAGATATTGTAGAGGCCGTTTGCGACCATCCAAATATTGAAGCGGTTTCTTTTGTGGGGTCCACGAAAGTTGCCAAAATCGTATATCGTCGAGCCACCCAAAATCTTAAACGGTGTATGGCGATGGGCGGCGCTAAAAATCACCTTATCGTCTTACCCGATGCCCATGTGGATATGGCAGAAAACATCGTCGCTTCTATGGCGGGCTGTGCGGGACAACGCTGCATGGCTGCTTCCGCAATGGTAGCGGTGGGTAACGCTGAGGCTATCATTCAACGGATATGCCAAGAGGCAAAAAAATGGGAAGCGGGCAGTACATTAGGAGCCGTCATTTCACAAGCAGCCAAACAACGGATTGAACACTACATCACCGAAGCCGAACAAAAAGGAGCTAGAGTACTAGTTGACGGAAGGAACACCAATCCCCCTAAAAAAGAAAACGGTTCCTACGTAGGCGTCACCATCCTAGACCACGTCACCCCCGATATGGCCATCGCCCAAGAAGAAGTTTTTGGGCCAGTCTTAGCCATTATGCGCACCAACGATATTGACGAAGCCATTCGCATCGAAAACGCATCGAACTACGGCAACGCCTCGTCCGTTTTTACCCAAAATGGCAGCTTGGCCAATTATGTGATGGACCGAGTTAGTGCAGGCATGGTAGGCGTCAATGTCGGCGTTCCCGTACCCCGTGAACCCTTTTCCTTCGGCGGCTGGAACGAAAGCCGTTTTGGGGCCAACGATATTACAGGTAAAAATTCCATTTCGTTTTGGACAAAAATCAAGAAACGAACCACGAAGTGGAACGCCGAAGATTGGACGGATTGGATGTCGTAGCAATTGGCAATGAACAAATCAGGGAAAGTTAACACCTGTCTGTGTTCCTTGGAATGTGTGTTACAAAAACAGGTAGCAGTGGCAGTAGCAGTGGTAGAAATCTAAAAATAAATTCAATGGCTGAATCTCCGTACGGGCAAACTGTGTTTCCCAAAATCTGTAAAAAAAATGGACAATGAGCAATGAACTAATTAGAAAACCAGAACATCTAAATCCGTTGCCTAATCGACGACGGTTTCTAAAATATAGTAGTCTATCCATGGCATCATTGGCCGTAGGATTAGACCATCCCACTGTCCAACAACTGGTCAATCCATGGGCTGTGGACAAATCTCGCTGGGTTTCTTTACCCGATAAACATCCCGAAATGACGGTTCTCAATGACCGTCCAATTAACGCCGAGGCACCCGCCCATTTACTCGACCAACCGTTGACCTCGGGCGACCGCTTTTTTGTCAGAAACAACGGAATTCCTCCCGATAAATCAACCATCCATTCCGATAAATGGACACTGACCATCGGAGGGGAATCGGTCGTACAACCTAAAACCTATACCCTAAGAGAATTAAAAAGTCGCTTCCAAAACTATACTTATCAAATTACCTTAGAATGTGGCGGCAACGGCCGCAAAGAATTCAATCCTCCCGCCAAAGGCAACCAGTGGTCGGTCGGGGCGGTAGGCTGTGCTGCTTGGACGGGAATACGCTTAAAAGACCTATTAGACGATGTAGGGATTCAGTCCAATGCAGTCTATATCGGTTACTACGGAAAAGATACCCACTTGACGGGTGACCCCAACAAACAGCCCATTTCGAGAGGTGTTCCTATTCAAAAAGCGATGGAAAACGAAAGCCTCATCGCTTGGGACATGAACGGCGAACCACTCCCCTACTTAAATGGCTACCCGTTGCGTCTAGTGTTTGGAGGTTATCCCGCTTCTTGTTCGGGCAAGTGGCTCTCCAAAATTGTCGTGCGGGACAAAGTGCACGACGGCGCCAAAATGGCCGCTCCGTCCTATCGTATTCCCTGCGAACCCGTTGCGCCGGGCGCTAAAGTACCCAAATCGGACATGTGTATCATTGAAGCGATGCCCGTTAAGTCCCTACTAACGTTTCCCAAATCGGGAGCGATTTTGCCCATCAGCAAAACTTTACCCATCAGAGGACACGCTTGGGCGGGCGCTTTGGAAGTGCAAACGGTGCAATACTCAATTGATTTTGGCGCTACCTGGCAGCCCTGTGCACTGACACGTCCCGCTAACCGTTTTGCGTGGCAGCATTTTTCGGCCACTATCCGTTTTCCCCAAAAGGGCTACTACGAAATATGGGCCAAGGCCACCGATAGCGAAGGGAAGTCCCAACCGATGATTCTACCCAACTGGAATCCCAAAGGCTATTTGAATAACGCTTGTCATCGGATTGCGGTGAAAGTGGTTTAGTGGGGGTAGTGACTGGTGACTGGTAATTAGTGACTAGTGACTCGCCATTCATCATTTCCTAAGCAGGCGATACTTTGCCAGTATCCCCTGCTTTTCAAGCGCCTAAAAGAAAGAGATGCTAACAAGGCATCGCTTTCTAGCCGTTATCCGCACTTGAAATTAGTTCTAATCACTCATTACTACACTATGCTATTTCCAAATCAAAAAGAAATTCGACGAAGTTTATTTTCTGTATTGGTAAGCGCCGCTACTTTAGTCGTTGTAGGAAGCTGTATAGCGTTGGTTTACACCTTATGCGGCGACAGCTTCGACTTTCGGAAACAAGTTAGTAAAAAAGAAGTCGTTCCGTCCGCTTCTAATTCATTGCGTTCTTCCGCTACTTCAGATTTGGACGAAGACCGTATCGAAAACGGCATTCATCTGGCCAGCGGCCTCATTTATGGTGACCATTTTGATTTAGTGCGAGCGCACTGCACGGCCTGTCACTCGGGTAAATTGGTAGCCCAAAATCGAGCCACTCGCGAAGGTTGGCAACAAATGATTCGTTGGATGCAAGAAACGCAGGGGCTATGGGAATTGGGGGCTAACGAACCAAAAATTTTGGATTATTTAGCGGCCAATTATGGCCCAGAAGAAGTAGGAAGACGAGCAAATATTGATATGGCGGCAGTGGAATGGTACATTTTGGAATTGGAGTAGTTATCAGATGACTAGAGTGCGTTACATCCTAATGGAATCTTAATATATTCGGTAAATCAAAAATATTTTCAAAAAAAAGAAAGAATGTAGGGACGTTTTCAAGCAACGGGGTACGATAAAAGTGAAATTAAGAAATAATTAATTAATCACTTTTTAAAAAACGCCTATTATGAAGAATCTATTAAACATCTGTTTCCTTTTCGCTACCTTATTCGCCACTAATTTGTCCGCCACCAATGGTAGCTACTTTACCGAATGTGTACATGAAATGAGCCGCATCATCCTAAGAGAAAGCACGCCCGTTCATCTCGAATTGAACGAAAAAATTACGGCCGCCAAAAAGAATATCGGCCACACCGTCGAGTTTTTAGTCCGCAACGACGTAGTCGTCAACGGCCGAGTCATTATCGCTTCTGGAGGTTCCGCTTTTGGAAAAGTAATCGATGTAGAAAAATCCAACGTCTGTGAGTGTAAGGCCTGCGACGAAGAAAGTTCACTACTAACCATTCGAGTAGAAAGTGTAAGGGCCGTCAATGGTACTTCCGTAATGCTTAACTCCACACCGCATACCGTTACGGCTTCTTGCATGGACGGCAGCGCTACGGTCAACATTGGCACCACGGTCACCAGTCGGGTACGAAACAACATCACCCTCTATTTTTAGGAACAGCAGCTTAATCCAACGCCAAGAAACAAAGCCATCTCCATTTTTCCATTTCTTCAACTTTTCAAAAATACAATCATGAAATCTATCCTAATTGCGCTCGTCGCAACCTTCATCACTATGCCCAATATCCATGCTCAAATCCCTGCCGACTTTACCGTAGATGCTAGTGGACGATTGCCCAAAGTGACTTTTGTCAAAGGCAAAAAACCAAAAAAAGGGTCAGAAATACAAATTGACGTAGCTGCCACCAAGGCAGTTATTATCAAGGTAGCCGAGACCATTTATTCTTCCGAACTAACGGTAGGCCAAAACATCCAAATGAAAGTAGACGCCATTCGACAAATCAATCCGCGCAGTGGAAACCTTCGACAATTTATCGAGGAAACCAAAAAACGGCTAATGAATTATTACGACCAGCAATGTACGACGCTGATTGAAAAAGCGAAAGCATTAGCTCAGATGAAGCAATTTCGAGAAGCCTTTGCCCTGTTAGCCAACATCCCCAACGATGCGGATTGTTGCTGCCACCATACGGCGAGAAACACTATGATACAAGCATATGAACTGTACCAAGACCAAAATTGTGCGACGTGGCTACAGAAAGCGAAGGCACTTTACGCCAACAATCAATTTGCCGCCGCTTTACGCACTGCCACCCGAATCGACCCCCGTTCTAGCTGCGCCATTGAGACCGAGGATTTAATTATTCGCATCGGAAAAGAAGTGGATGCCAAGGAGCGGCTAGAATTGGATTTATGGTAAGAACGCTACCAAAACGACGTACTACTAGAACAGAGTCGCCTACAAGTTATCCGAGATGTATTAACTTCCTACTACGAGAATCGACCGCCGAATCTACAGCAGTTTGTTTTGATTAAATGACCCTTTGTGAAATCTAAAATGTAAAATTCTAAATTTAAAAGTACTGAAAACCAGTAGTTTATATTTTGAACTGGCACAGGTTATTTTTCACGTTTCACTTTTCTATCAATCTTTTAAACCCTTAACAACCGTAAGAACAGAGTCAAGAAAGTAATGATACTAGGTGGAGCACAAAATGATGTTTTTGTCGGTCAAGTGTTTGATGTATATGCGACTACTGTTATCATGTACGGCGGGGAGAAAATCGAAGATGAAGAGAAAATTTGTGCAGTTAGAATTGTTGAGAATAGAGGCGCCAAGCTATCCCTTGCCGCTCCTTTGGGCATGAGCGACGGAAAAGTGCTTTTAAATTGTTTTGGTAAAGACGAAAAATTGAAATTAAAAATGCGCTTTAAAAAATCTTTTGTTCAAAGTGTTTCGAGTAATTCTACCACGACCAATCCTAATATTGACTCTTGAGAAGTCCTAAACGACATTATCGGCCTTTTTAAAAAGAAAGATAAAGGTTAAAAAAGGGATACAGTATAAATGAAGTAGGCTGTCTCATGAGTTATAAGACAGCCTATTTCAATCAAAGCCAATTATGACTCATTCCCCCAATCCAACCGCAACCCCCACCGCCAAATCCACCGTCCGAGCACTCGCCAAATCAAACGCTCCCAACACATTACTCGTCGTCGCATACAATTGGAGCGAACCGATTTCCCAAACTGCATGAAGCCCCAATAAAAAAGCAGTCTCATTCATCACCGTGTAGGAGGTTCCCAAACGCAAAGCTGGAAGAACCTGATAGTCAGCCGCAACGGAAGCACCCGAAAAATCACCCTGCTCGTATCGCAAGTAAAATACCCGTCCCGTCAACTGCCATTTTTCGCCCAATTGGTAATCCAATCCAGCATAAAACTGGGCAGGTAAACTGGTAGAAAATGAACTATTTTGCCTATCAAACTGCACAACATCCAAAGAATCGGAGAAATTAGAAAATTGAACGTCCTCGTCTTCGTCAAAAGTAAGCAATCCCAAATTTAGACCATCAAAAGCGAAAGTCTCTTGCGCCGTGTAGGTTTCACTGTCCGATTGCCAATTAATTTGTCCAATATCTAAAACATTCACGGTCAGTTGTAATCGGTCATTTACGGCATACGCCACGCCCAAGTCTAATGCCCAACCATTATTACCCGAAAAATTAAACAGGTCATTTTCTACGTTAGCTATGAAATTAGTACTGGGAATGATGGCGTCTTCCGAATCCGAAAAATCGAGGTCCAACGGGCCGAAGTTGAAGTCGGATACGGAGCGGTTGCCCGCCCCTGCAACGTCAATTTCCAAATCGGTTTCGAGGCTTAGCTGATACACGTCATCGGAGGTAAAAAGGTCCACTTGGGAACGGCGAGTATGCAGAGCGGAATGCCCCGACAACCACTTGGGACGTAGGCCGAAAGTCCACTTCTCCCCTACTTTTAAGGTTATCCCAAGGCCAATTTCTTCGTAGGCTAATAATTGTCCATCTGTATTAAATGGAACGCTTTGACCAACAAAAGGGGAATTTCCCCGAATTGCCAGTGCTAATAAGGCACCCGAATAATCCACAAAAGCACTCGTTTTGCTAGCGTGATGCAACGAAAACGCCGCTTTATTTTTTTGATAAGTTAGTCGGAAAGTTTCTAAAGCCGTATGGGTTCTTAAATAATTGCCTTGACCGAAATTGAGGGCTTCGCTAGGGTAAACAACACTTTTCTGGGTACCATTTCGGCCGATAAAGTCTTGTAGTGAAACTTTATTGGAGTAAACTTGGCTAGATAAATTCAGTAAAGAAAATTGCCACGCAGATTCACCAAGTGTAGCGGGATTCCACGTTTGCGCATTGAATAGTTTGCCCAAATGTTGCTGCGCCAAGTAGGTTTGTCCTTGGGTAATGGTCGTAAAGCACACCAAAAAACAAAGTAAAAGTTGTTTGTTCAAAGCCATATTTTTGGGTGAATTTAGGCAATTAGGGGTAGCGGATTTGGAGGTTGACTTCTCATTTCTATCATTCCTAACTGTGACTATTTTTTTAACACGAATTTTAGGGAACACGGACAGACGTTGACTCTTTTGTCTCTATTTTGAAATTTACCACTTGCCGATTTACCATTTTAGCTTAACACGGATTTTAGGAACAAAGCTTGCCTTGATTGCCCGTATATGAACTAGACGTGACCTTTTATCCTCTCTACCTTTATACCTCTCCACCTCTTTAATAAGCCCACTTCAAGTAAATCGCCCCCCAAGTATAGCCTCCACCAAACGAAGTCAAGATGAGATTATCCCCTTTTTTTAGTTGGTCTTCGTAGTCCCAGAGGCAAAGTGGAATGGTTGCGGCGGTCGTGTTGCCGTATTTATGAATATTCAGCATCACCCGTTCCATTGGGTAGTCCGCCATCTTAGCCACTGTTTCGATAATTCTTCGGTTAGCTTGGTGCGGCACCAACCATTGAACGTCCGAAACGGATAGATTATTCCGAGCAATTACCGTTTTGACAACATCCGACATTCCCGAAACGGCGGCCTTGAAAACGGGGCGGCCGTTCTGTACGACAAATTGTTCTCGGGCCAACACATGGTCCACCGTAATGGGATAGGCAGAACCTCCCGCTTTAACGAAAAGATTTTTGGCGCCCTCTCCGTTTGACCGCAATACTTCATCTTGAAGCCCAACGGGTTCTTCGGTAGGTTCTAATAAAACCGCACCCGCACCGTCTCCAAAAATAATACAAGTGGCTCGGTCTTTATAATCAATAATGGACGACATTTTATCTGCGCCCACCACAATCACTTTTTGATAAGCGCCCGTCTCCACAAATTTAGCGGCGGTGGACAAGGCAAAAACAAAGCCCGAGCAAGCGGCATTGATGTCGTAAGTAAAAGCATTCTTTATACCTAAACCGTAAGCGATTAAATTGGCTGTATCCGCTACCTTTATGTCCCCCGTAACGGTGGCACAAATCACTAAGTCCACCTCAGTCGGGTCCGTATCCGTTTTCTCTAATAATAATCGAACTGCTTCAATACCCATTACGGAAGTCCCTTTTCCCTCTCCTTTCAAAATTCGGCGCTCTTGAATACCCGTGCGCGTTCGAATCCACTCGTCGTTGGTATCTACCATCGTTTCCAATTCGGCATTGGTCAAAAT
>JBCCQK010000027.1:0-30816 GCA_039024375.1 Bacteroidota bacterium | reverse complement strand
TTTCAAAATTGGCTAAGGTTGCCGCTATTTTTTCAGAGTTCTTTATTAACCTCTAAAAATAAATCTTACTATGAAAGTTTCTTTCAACATTTTGAAAGTATTGGCTTTATGCCTACCGTTTTTGGTATTCCAAAGTTGCCAGCAAGAAAACGTAAGTCCTGAAAGTAGTCGAGTAGCTGTTTCTGAGGAGACCGCTATCAGTTTCGATATGGGGGACGACATTCAAGAATTAGCTCAACAAGACCCCAACGTAGCTACCGAACGAACGCATTGGAAGCGTCCCACTTTCAATACGCTCAACCAAGCAATAGCCTGTGCAGGACTTAGTTCCGCTTTGTTTTCTGGTAAAAAGACCGTTTATGCACCTTCCGACGAAGCCTTTGCTAAATTGGGTTTGAATGCTAGCAATATCTGTTCCGCATTAGATACAGAGACACTAACGAACATTTTACTGTACCACGTAAATGGAGAATTACTAACTCTAAGAACTAGAGGATGTGTAAAGCAATTGAACGGCGACGTTGCAAGAGTAGATTTCCGACACCACCGCTACTTCATCAACGATGCTCGATTTACTTTTGCTTTTAGTCAAAATGGACACGGTTATTTATTGAATATTTATGCTATCGATGCGGTATTGATGCCCCCCGCAAACAACATTGTTGAGACGGCTATTGCGGCTGATGGCTTCAATTCTTTGGTTGCTGCTGTATTAGCTGCTGACCCTGCCATTGCCGCCGCTTTGTCAGACGACGACGCAGTTTACACCGTTTTTGCACCAACCGACAAGGCCTTTGCCGATTTATTGGGCGCTTTGGGCGCAAGTAGTTTAGAAGATGCCGTAGCTACAATCGGTGTTTCTGGTCTATCTACCGTTTTGTTGTACCACGTTGTTGACGGTTGTGCAACTTCCAACGATTTGAAAGACAAGCAGATGTTTACTACTTTACAGGGAGAAACCGTGACCGTCGATTTGCGTGGAACACACAAAGGTATCGTGGACAAGACGGGTACGACCGCACCGTTCGTCCGTAAAGGGTTGAATATTTTGACGGCTAACGGTTTCATTCACACCATCGACAAAGTATTGTTGCCACAGGCGGTGATTGATGCGCTGTAAGCTGTAGAATAATAATTCAACCAACAGCAATTTGAACCTAAATCACCGGTTCGAGATAGACCTTCCAGAACTTCGAGTGCTGGAAGGTCTTTTTTTATCGGACTCTATTTTAAATAGACTTAGTGGTTCCAGCATTCGAAGTGCTAGAACCACTTTCAACACGAAAAATCTCGAAATAAGCACTACTAGGTCTAAAAGAATTTAGTCAAAAGTCTCCAAAACCTCACCACTCCCGCCAAAAGTTTAGGATATTTGCGCTTTTTTAAGTCGATTCAGAACAGAGAGTAGAGGGCAGAGAATAGAGATATACTTTACATCAACAAAAAGGAAAAGCATTCAAACTTTGTCTTTTCCCAACAGTTAATGTCTCTGTTCTCTCAACGAAGTGGTCTCTATTCTCTACTCTAAATTAATCAATGTCCACTTTTATGACCGTTGCTACCGTCTCTAAAAATAACCAAACGGCCGTTGGCGCCATCACCTTAAATGGCTCCAAAAGTATCGCTAACCGAGCGCTTATCATCCGTGCGTTGTGCGAAGAAGACTTTCCGATTCACAAATTATCCAATTCTAGGGACACGGTTTTGATGAACGAATTGCTACAAAGCAACGCCCCCGTTCGAGATGCAGGCGCAGCGGGAACGACCTTTCGGTTTATGACGGCCTATTTGGCGATGCAGCCCGGTACGCAAACGCTAACGGGAACGGAGCGGATGAAGCAACGGCCCATTGGCGTCTTGGTGGATGCGCTGAAAAAGTTGGGCGCCAACATCGAGTATTTAGAAAAAGAAGGCTATCCGCCGTTAAAAATCCATGCCCCCAACAACTCGACACCTTCCAACCAAGTGACGATTTCGGCGGGTACGAGTAGTCAATATATCTCGGCATTGCTGATGATTGCGCCTACTCTGCCCAATGGTTTAGAATTGATTCTGGACGGTGAAATTGTCTCTCGCCCATACATCGAAATGACGCTAAATTTGATGGCCTACTTCAGCGTTTTGCACCAGTGGGACGGCCATACGATTAAAATAGCGCCGCAAAAATACCAAGCTCGGCCCTTTACGGTGGAAGCGGACTGGTCCGCCGCCTCCTACTACTATTCCATTGCCGCCTTGGCCGACGAAGTTGATTTGCAGTTAGACGGTTTGTTCGAAGAAAGCGTACAAGGCGACGCCGTTTTGGTCAAAATGATGGAAGAATTTGGTATCCAATCCACCTTCAACGAAACGGGCGTCCACCTTAGCAAAATGGAAAAAGACCTCCCCAGCAATTTTGAATGGGACTTTATTCGTTGCCCCGATTTGGCGCAGACCATTGCGGTTATTTGTGGTGGATTGGGTGTGCAGGGACTCTTTTGTGGCTTGAAAACATTGCGCATCAAAGAGACGGATAGGATTGCCGCTTTGCAAGCAGAACTAGCTAAAGTTCAAGTCTATTTCTCTCCCCTTCCCAAACGATTTTCCCCCAATTCGGACAAAGAGTATTTTATGGTGGATGGAAAAGCAGCAGTCGATAATCCCATTTTTCCGACTTACGAAGACCACCGAATGGCAATGGCTTTTGCGCCTTTAGCTCAATTGGGAACGATTCGGGTGGAAGAACCCGAAGTGGTGGATAAGTCTTATCCGAAGTTTTGGGAGGATATTGTGACTTTGGGGTTTGAGGTGCGGTAAAGGTAGATATTGTTTTATTGTTGAATTGCTTTATTGCTACCGTTCGTGACTTTGACTATCAATAAATTTGCCGACAATTCTCAGTTTATAGGTCTAATGAGAAATGATGTTCAACTCCTTCAGAGTTGTTAGGTCGCATATATCCTCACACACCGCATTTCATACGGTATTAATCAAGTTCAACCAGCCCGACTGCGTCATGCGGGCGGGTCACTTCGTGATTAGGTAGATTGAGAATTGCGGTAAATTTGCTCAACTAATCACTAGTCACTATCGCTAAACGTGTAAAATCCGCCAGACCATCTCCTTCATCAATTCACTATCTGGATTATTCATCGTGTTATTATCTACTCCTTTAGACTTTAAATCGTATTCTTTCAAAATAGACAACACCTTCTCCGTTTTTGGGCGAGGATAATTACGGGCCGAATTGCGGTATTCTCGAAGGAAAAAACTGGAACTCAATTTGAGCGCTTTTTGAATATCCTGGTCGCCCAAATTTTTCAAAGAGTGAAGCATGTAGATTTTGCTAAAGTAGTTATACAAAGACCCCACTAGCATCACCATCGGATTTTTGCGAGGATTGGCGCCAAAGTATTTGACAATGCGGTTGACTTTCGTGACTTGCTTTTGTCCTAATGCTTTTTGTAGTTCAAACACATTATAATCCTTACTGATACCAATATTATTCTGAATGTGCTGTGCGGTAATGTTGGTGCCTTTCGGCAAATTGATGGCCAATTTATCCAACTCGTTAACCACTTTCGACAAATCAGTCCCCAAATATTCCGCCACTAAGGCCATTGCGGCAGGTTTAATCGTTAGGCCTTTTTCTTGCAAATAATTGTAAATCCAATCGGGCAGTTGGTTATCGTACAATTTTTTGGCCTCGAAAAATACAGCTTGCTTTTTGAGTAACTTTCCAAATTTTGACCGACCGTCGAATCGCTTATGCTTGTGGCAAATCACCAAAATCGTCGTCGCCGCTGGCTTTTCTACGTAGGCCGCCAACTCCTTTAAAGTCCGCATTTCCTGCGCTTCTTTCAGAATCACGACTTGATAGGGGGCCATCATTGGATAGCGTCTTGCGGTATCCACCACTTGCTTGAAGTCCACTTCTTTTCCGTACAAAATGGTTTGATTGAACGACTTTTCTCCATCGGACAATACGTTTTTTTCAATGTAGTCACTAATGGCATCGATAAAGTAGGCCTCATTTCCGTGTAGGAAGTAAACAGGTTGGTACTGCTTCTTTTTGAGGTCGTTTAGTATGCTGGAAAAAGTTGTGGGCATTGATGGAAGTTCGGTTGACGGTTGACGGTACACGGTCTGCCTCGTAAAAAATTCAAGAGAACTACTGGTAATTGGCGATGTAAAGGTAAATACAAGGACGGAATTTTACTAATTCTAATATCCTACCTAACTTTCTTGAATAGCTACACAGTCAACCCGAGCTAAATGATGGCTAACATTTTGCCAGTGCTCTCCCGAATTTTCGGACAAAAATAAATTACCCGTCGTTGTTCCAAAAACAAATAATTCGTCACTATTGGCAAAAGCGTGGCGAAAGACAATATCAAAGCAGTTCCGTTGCGGTAATCCGCTGCGTAGTAGATGCCAAGTTTGACCGCCGTCGTCGGTTCGACAAACGACGAGTGCTTGATTCGGGGCTACTCTCAATTCATCGCTGACGGCAGGAATAACCCACGCTTGTTCGGGATTTGTACGATTTACAGCAAGCGCAAAACCGTAGTTGGGCATGCCCGACGGGTCGCTGACATCCGTCCAAGTCTTTGCACCGTCCGTACTTCTAAAAATACCGCAGTGATTTTGCTGCCAAAGCACTTCGGGTTGCGTCTCACAAACGAGTAGGCGATGTGGGTCGTGTCCAACTTCCACATTCGGATTGGGTAAATAAGCAGCAATGAGTCCTTGATTACGGGGCTGCCAGCTTTGGCCGCTATCGAAGGATTCGAAGATGCCCGCACAACTGACGGCGATGTACAGATGTGCATTATCTTCGGGATGTACGACGATGGAATGGATAAAAGGTTGACTTCTGCCCGTTCCGAACCATTGTTGCTGATTCATACGGCTGGGATGATTCCAGAGCGAATCAACTATTTTGAAATGTTGCCCGTCGTCTTCACTAACGAACAGTCCGCCCGGTTCCGTTCCCATCCAAATTCGATTAGGAAACTGCGGACCACCGTGTTGCAAAACCCATATTTTTTTAAAGGTTGCCGCTTTTCCATTGGCTATTTGTGCATCAACGGGATAAGCAGGAACAGCAGCAGATGTCCAAGTGCTCCCCTCATCGGTTGAATAGTGTAATTTTTGCCCCCAATGATGATGCGAAATACCCGCCCACCACGTATTGTTCAACTCGTTAATGTAGATAACGGAAACGGGAAGTCCCAGAAAGTGAGTGGCTATCACCTGCCATTTTTTCGCTACTTTTCCAATGATAACGAGTCCTTTAGTCGTCCCAACTAATACCTTTTTGTTGCTCATTTATCCACCCGATAGTGCTTGAAAGATAACCACCTCGTCGCTTTCGCCCAATTTGTCTTGTAGCGTTGTTCGGTCAGTAATTAGTTCTCCTTTTACAAAAATATTCATGTGCTGCCGAACGGCTCCCCGTTCATCCAACAAATAATCGGTTATTCCCGGATATTTTGCTTCGGTTGCTTGGAGCACTTCTGCGACGGTTGTACCCATTACTTCAATTTCGGTCAAATCGGGAAAAAATCGTTTCAGTGCCGCCGTAAATTTGATGGTTGCCATATATTTTAGTTTAGCTGTCGCTGTTCAGCTTTTATTTTTTACCACAGAGGTATGCACAGGCGTGTCCGTATGGAGAGTTCACAAAGCACACAAAGCTCTTTTTTCGAGCGCAGCTTTGACTTATTACTCAGTTAAACCTTACTTATTTCGGTCAATTACTCTTTTAAATTTGAAAATGAACAAACTGCGCTCGAAAAACTCTATGGACTCTATGTGCTTTGTCGTAAAAATTCATCGTCCTAAGTAGTTACCTATATTCTTAAATACTGTTCTATCTTTAACGAAGAACTCCTATTTTTGCTTAAATGTAGGGCTATTTTTAAAAATAAATTAAGATGAAAGAATTTTTATCGACCATCAACGACTGGATGACCAAAGGAACACCTTTTGGCATGGCAACCGTAGTCAAAACTTGGGGTGCTTCGCCCCGTCCAACGGGTTCGGTATTATTAGTTTCCAAAGAGATGGAGATGGTGGGTTCTGTCAGTGGAGGTTGCGTTGAAGGAGCGGTTATCAAAGCTACTTTACCATTAATTGAATCGGGACAGAGTCAACTCCTTGATTTTGGGATTACCAACGAGGAGGCTTGGGGCGTCGGATTGAGTTGTGGTGGAAAAGTGAAGGTTTATGCCGAACGATTTCCCGCCTTCGACCAACGCCCCGCCGAACAAATGGTTTGGCAGCAACTGCAGCAAAAATTGACCGACAACCAACCTTGTATATTATTAACCCGATTACAAGCAGGAGAAAGTCAACATTTCTTAGTGATGCCCGACCGAACCGCTTTGGGGCAGCAACTGCCCGACGGAATGATTGACGAGGCAATACGGGTGTATCAAGAACGCCAAAATCAAATTATTGAACTAGCGAGCGTTGAATATTTTGCCCAAGTCTTTGCCAAAAAGAGTCAACTTTTTATCATTGGTGCAGCACACATCACGGTCGATTTGGTCACCTTGGGAAAAATGTACGGTTTCGAAACGATTGTAATTGACCCCAGAGGTATTTTCACCAACAAAACCCAGTTCACTACCCCACCCGACCAACTCTACGAAAAATATCCTGCCGAAGTATTACCCGATTATGACCTAGATGCTCAAACGTACGCCGTAGTTTTGTCCCATGACCCAAAAATCGACGATAACGCACTGCATATTCTGCTAAAATCCGATGTGGCTTACATTGGTGCTTTGGGTAGTCGAAAGACGCAAGCCAAACGAATCGCTCGACTGCAAGAAGCAGGATTTGAAGATGCTATCATTGCTAAAATTCACTCGCCCGTTGGCTTGGCCATCAAAGCGAAAACACCAAGAGAAATCGCGTTGAGCATTACGGCGGAATTAATTTTAACTAAAAACGGGTAGGGATTTCGGACGTCGGATTTGGTATCCCATGAACCTCATCAGCCTTATGAACCTTATAAGCCTCATTCACCTTATCCCCCCTAAAAACCTTATGCTCTTATCACCCTATTCCCTTATCACCTTACAAACCTTACTTATGCCATCCTTCCTTCTTTTCAAAGCCCTCCACGTTTTTGGCTTTGTCGCTTGGTTCGCAGGGCTGTTCTACTTGGTGCGGATTTTTGTGTATCACACCGAGGCGATGGAGAGACCCGAGCCTGCCCGTAGCATTTTGGTCAAAGAGTTTAATGCCATGCAATGGCGTGTGTATAAAATTATCTGCAATCCTGGAATGATGATTACGTGGTTTTGTGGCTTGGCTATGCTGCATATATACGGGCTGGAATGGCTAAAAAGTAACCCTTGGATGCACGTGAAATTAGTATTGCTGGTCGCCTTATTGGCTTATCATTTACACGCTAAAAAAGTAATTCAAAAATTGGAGCGAGGGGAAACCTATTTTAGCTCTTACCAATTTCGCTTGTGGAACGAACTACCGACTTTATTCTTGTTAAGTATCGCCCTATTGGCCGTTTACAAAAATACCATCAATTTTCTATACGCTTTTCTAGGTATTATTGGCTTCGCTTTTGCCTTGGTGATGGCGGCAAAAATGTACAAAAATTATCGAGAAAAACAGTTGGAGGTGTAGTGTATCTATTTAATACCTTATTCGTTGAAGATGGATAACCTATAAAACTGTGCAGTCAAACCGCCAAAATGCCTCAAAATAGAAAAACCCCAATCGTTTTACGTTTTCGTCAACTATTTGATGAATCTACACGACTCCTCTTATTCCTTTCTTTTATTCTCTTTTACCCTTTTCAATCATTTGGACAAGACACTAACCTCACCTCACAAATCAAAATTTTATTAGAAAACAGCACCTATTTCTACCAAGAAAATGATTTTGACAAAGCAGCTAAACAAGCGCAAGAAGCGATAGTGTTGGCCGAGCAAAGTCAGCAGAAAATGCTGGTGGCTACCGCTACGTACAAAAAAGCACAGGCTCTGCTCGCTATGAAAAAGCGCAAGCGAGCACATCGCAAAGAAGCTAAAGAACTACTCAAAAAGAGCCTATTCTTACTGGCCACTACCAATAATATGGAACTAAGATTAGCCGTATTAGACCAATTGGAGTGGATTGCCAACCAAGAGAACGATGTCGCTAGCGCCACGCTCTACGCCAAACAAAAACAGGAATTAAAAAAGTTGGCCGAAACCAAAGAAATAGCGGAAGAATTGGAGGAGAGAACGGAAGAATTATCCGAAAAGACCGAAGAGTTGGAAGAGAAAACCGAGAACTTATCGGTCAGAGTAGAAACGCTTAATGACCAAAAAAAAGCCTTGACGGAGCAGGTAGCTACTTTAAACGAAGAACAACTGCAAGCACAGCTCGTTATTGCACTTCAAAAAAACGAGGTGGACTCTTTCAAATTCGAACGGCAGTTGGATTCTCTCATTCTAGCCCAAAATGATTTTATTGTCAAGGAGCAAGCGAGCCAACTCAAATTATCTCAAAATGAGCTGCAATTACAACAGGCGCAACGAAATTTCTTCCTCGCCCTAGCAGGTATCGTGGCCATAATTGCCATTGGCGTTTTCTTACGCTACACTCAATCCAAAAAACTTAATGCCGTTCTGAAAGCGAAAAACGAAATCATCGAACAAGAACGCAAAAAATCCGAGCAACTCCTTTTAAATATTCTACCCGTTGTGGTAGCCAATGAACTCAAAATTCACGGCGTAGCAAAAGCTCGAAAGTACAATCACGCCACCGTTTTTTTCTCAGACTTCATCAATTTTAGCCATATTGCCAAATCACTTTCGCCCGAAGAGTTGGTCAATTTACTCGACCATTACTTCAAAATTTTTGATAAAATCATCGAAAAGTATGGACTCGAAAAAATTAAAACTATCGGAGATGCTTATATGTGCGTCGGTGGACTACCCGATAGACATCCTACGCATCCCCAAAGCGTTATTCAAGCGGGACTAGAAATTCAAGCTCTTTTAGCCAAACAAAAAAAAACGAACGAACAAGCAGGAAAGCCCTATTTCGAAGCGAGAATCGGCATCCACACGGGTCCATTAGTAGCTGGCGTGGTGGGGTCAAAAAAATTTGCTTTCGACGTTTGGGGAGATACGGTTAACGTAGCAGCTAGACTAGAAGCAAAGGGGGCGTCGGGTAAAGTGAACATTTCGGCGAGCACATACAAAATCGTTAAGGACGACTTTAAATGTACCGCCCGAGGAAGCATTCCCGTAAAAAATCGGGGAGAAATTGAGATGTATTTTGTGGAGGCATTTGATTGATAGCAAAAAAAATCCGACCAAGTTGTGCCAACTTAGTCGGAAGCAGTTTCATTAAAACAGTGTATTTAGAACTATTTTGATTATTCGTTGAAATAAGAAGCGTCGATGGTTCCACCCGCTTCTATAGTCTCTAAGCGATTCTTGAACTCAGTTGAAGTAGGTAAATCATCTTTTCTAGCGAAGATTTCCTTTAAGGCAATCAAGGTATTTCTATCGCTTGGGTTCAAGGCTTCCGCTTGCTTGAAGTAAGGTAAGGCCTCATCGAACTGCGTCAACACCAACTTCCTCAATTCATCGTACTTTTTCAAACCTGCTTTAGAATAGTCATCCGCCAAAGCATTCATTTGCTTAGTGGTAGCCGCCGCTCGGTTGTAGTACAAAGCACCAATACTGTAAATCGCATCGAAGAATTTCTCGTCTTTTTCTAGGGCCTTGCTATACGTTTTGAACGCTTCGTCAAAGTTCTTCTGTGCGGCCTCTGTATCTCCACTTTCTAATGCCTTTTGGTATAAGTTGTCGTAAATACTCCCTAAAGTAGTGTAAAGAGTAATATTATCTGGTTCTTTCTCAATTGCTGATTGTAGCTTACCAACCAATTCACCTAACCGTCCGTCCTTCAAATAGTGGTTGATTTCTTGGAACAAAAGAGACACTTCATCGGGGAACTTGGCTCGTCCTGCTTCCAAAATGGCCAAGGCTGCATCTCGGTCGGTTTCTACTTCTAGTTGATATAATGCTTCATAGATTGCTGGTTTTTCGTAGCCTGCTTCTTTCAGCTTCATGAAAATAGGCCTTGCATCGTTAGTTTTTGAAGCACTCAAAGCGGCCAAACCCGTGTAGTACATTTGTTCTTGATAGGCTGCGTCGTCCGCAAAGATACTTCCCTTACCATTTTCCGTTAGGTAATCGTGCGCATCCAAAGAGTATTGAAAAGCAATGTAGGCTTGGTCGTACTCCTTCTTTTCATAATAATCAGCCCCTTCGCTTACCAAATAGCCCTGTACTTCACCGATTCCTTTTTGAATCGCCCTAGGGTCTCTCTTCTGTGCATATTCCTTTGCCTTTTCGTAAGACTGATAGGCTAACATAGCCGCATTATCAATCGCCTTTTTGAAAGTAGGGTCAATAGAGCTGTAGGTAGCGTGGTTGGTACAGATGCTAGTATATAAATTTCCTTGCTCAATCCAAGGTCTAGCGGTCGTCTTCGTATCATCAGCGGTAGTAGCTGTTTCGAAAGCCGCAATAGCTTCGTCTAACTTATCTCCATTTTTTTGAGGGTCGAGACTGTAAGTTCTCGAAGCAGCAATCGCTTTTTTTAAAGCCTTCTTGCCATCTTGAGCAGCTACGGTTCCAACCATCAATAAGAAAGCTAATAATCCGAGCACTAATTTCTTCATTGTATTAATTTTTAGTTTGAAAGTTTTTTAATCAAATAGAATAAAATATTTAGAAAAAATCCGAAACGTTTTGTTTACGGCTGCAAAGCTACAACTTTCGGCGTTTTTTTTATAACCATTCGCTATTAAGACGATTAGAAAGCCTTCAATGGTGTTGTTGAGACGTTAAAGGGAAAGAAGGGAATGTTAAATTTGGTTAAGTAATTCGAGCTTCTGGTTACCCACTAATCACTAGATATTGGATAGAAAAACTTTCAAAATAATCGATATTCGTCGGGAATAAGAATTGCAAAATGATTGCCCGTGAAAACGTAAAGAATCAACAGCGCAACAAAAATAAAAATAGCGAGAATGCTATAAAAATGAATTTGAGCAGATTGGTTCCCTACAATAGGCGCCATCTTTTTTCGATGAACACTAGCAAGGTGGCCCCCAAACGCTACGACGCCAACAAAATAGTAGGGAATAAAATAGTACAATAAGGGCTTTTCTAAGACGACCCCCGCAGCAAAGTAAAAATTAGTGTCTAAGCCAAAATACCACCGTTGTCCGAGCGTAGCCGAAATATGTTGTAATAGAAATAGAGAAAGTAAAACGCCCGATGTGAGTTGTACTTTATCTAGAGTTGTTTTATCGACTTTTTGCCATAGTTGGTAAGCAAGTCGCAAGCCGCTAGCAATTTGGAATAGAAAACTACTAATTAAAACAATTTCAATGAGCGGTTGACGGTAAACAAGACGGAGGGCGTACAAAACTTGTTGGTGGGTCTCAATACCGAACCAAGCCGCGGTATGATTAAATAGGTGTGCTACAACAAAAATGGCCGTAAAAATGCCTGTTAACCGATGAAGTCGTTTCATATTTTTTTGAACACAAAATTGCGAAGCAATCCACTCATCCCCTTTGATATATGTCAAATTCGACTTTTTTTACGAATTCTACTCAAGGTTTCTAAGGTAATACCTAAATAAGAAGCAATGTGGGTTAAGGACACTTTTTGGGTAATATTGGGACGAATAGCGATTAAGTTTTGATACTTTTGCAGAGCAGTTTCGAACTGCAAAGAGACAATTCGCTGTTGCAGGTGTAACATAGTTTCGGTAACAATTTGCAGACTGAGCCGCTCAAAGGCTCGATATTTTTCTGAAAGCTGGTCAATACTACCTTTTGAAAGCACCAGCGCCGTTGTTGGCTCAATTGCTTCGATGTAATGCTCGCTGGGAACGTTTAGAAAATAGCTTCTAATCGAACAAACAAATTCGGTTTCGAAGGCAAACCAGTCGGTAATGTCTTTCCCGTCCTTTAAATAATAGGCTCGTAAACCTCCTGCTCCAATAAAAAACAACTGATTGCAATATTGCCCTTCTTTGATGACGGTTGCGCCCTTGGGAAAAGTAAGGGTAGCCGTAGTTTCGGCCAAAGCTGCTAAACAGGATTGGGGTAAAGCAATCGAAGGAAATTTGTTAGTGAGAATGGATAGTAGTTCTTTCTTTTGCATAAATAATTTCTGGAAAGAATGTGAAATTTAAAATTATAAACCCGCCAGACTGCTGTGCGGGCTGGTTCAAAATATAAAAATGCACCAACTCATCTATCCTAACATTGCCGAGGCCCTGTACGACGCTTTCCAAACCGAGCCTTTTTACGTAACCATTGCTCGGGCGAGAGATAACCAAGCAGTATCAGAAGCTATCGTTTTGACGCACTACTTCGATTTTTCTTTACGAGAAGCTGAAAAATACGGCATATGCCACACGCTTGAAGATGCTTCGATTGGCGCCTCTCTTTGGCATCAACCACTTACAAAGGTTAAAAATGAGGAAAAATCGCAAGCCAAAAAAGCCTTTTTGAAAAAATATTTTGGTGGGAAAAGCCTCGCTGTTTACGAGTCAATTGCGGGTAATATGGAAGCCGAGGCGGCGGGCATTATCGGGCCAAATTATTGGTATTTATCGATATTAGCAGTTGCCCCAAAATATCAAGGATACGGCTACGGCCGTCAATTGCTACAACCCATTTTGCGACAAGCAGATGAATTGAATATGCCTACATATTTAGAGACTTTTACTGAGGGAAACCTAGTTTTTTATGGAAAATTGGGATACGAAGTGGCCGTTGAATTTGTCGAACCTACCTTGGCAAAAACGGGCTGGATTTTGGTAAGAAAGTAAGTAAGATGGCTTTTGTCCAATCCAATAAAAATAGTAAACGTGAGTTTTGGAGGGTAATCATTGGATTTCAAAAACTTAGCCCCATCGGGGCGGCACTGTCTGTAGAAAATAGTTGGTTGTTAGCACTTAGAACATTGAGGTTCGGCCCCTAGTGCCGCACCTAAAGGCGCTAAAAGTCTCTATATCAACAAATTGTTACAGAAAGAGCCAGCCCTAAAGGGCTTTCAGCCTATCCAAAACTCACGTTAGTAAGTAAAAAAGGGTGAAGGAGTTTGTTTTTCATTAGAGGATAATGATTTTTTTAGTAACAGCTTGCTGTTGTGATTGGGCGGTCAAAAAATATAGGCCCGACGGCATTTGGCTCGTATTGAGTGGTAACTGATTATTTCCTTTGGCAATTTGACAATTCAGTTTTTGCCAAAAAATACGGCCTGTAACGTCACGTAAGTTCAACTGAATCTGTTCCAGTTGATGACTACTTACTGTAATCGTTGCCGTGTAAAAAACGGGATTAGGTGCTACGGATAGGTTAATTTTTGAACCAGTTTTATCAGTAAAATCATTAGCTGATGACGCCTCGATTTTTTCAACGTTTCGAATAGCAGCAGGCATACAGTTCTCGATAAATGCGTGCATTTGCCCACCAGCAACCACTTTAAATCCATCGGTAAGCGTAATACTCGTTCCCGCTTTTAGCACCACGTTTTCGGTGGCCGTGACTGTTCCCATAGAAGAAATCGTATTCTGCGCCGCATAGGTGTAAGTCAAAATAGGATTTTGATGAAGCGTTCGGTCAGTTGGACAAGCAATAAAGTTGGATTCGTAGGGACCAATATCGGGTTGCGTTCCGACGATTCGGATATTCAAATCGAAGTCGATTAGTAAAGCAGTATTTTTTCCCGCATCGATAGCAGGCGAAGACTCTAGTAAATGATAGTCGTTTCCTGCGAGGTTTTGAAAAAGCGGATTACCCGTCAAATTGTCAAAGATGCTATTACCATCTACGCCGTTGAGTTGATTGAACTCGATAGCGGTGTGCTGCAAATTTTCATCTTGTCTAAAAATTGCTTTGGCGTTGGCCAGACTGGTAAAAAATAAGTTATTTTCGTACGTATTGCCATTGACGCCATCTCGGCGAAAAATATATAGTCCCGTTCCGTTAGGGTAGCTATTCCCGTGTGGGGCTTGTCCCGTTTCATAAATAATATTGTTGCGAATGACGTTGTTCTGGACGGGTTGGGGATGCCCGAATCCAATAACTTGAAAGGCAGCTTCGTCCGCGTAGAGGATAAGATTATGTTCGAAGATATTGTCCTGACTTACCAAAGTTGGACCGTAAACGGCTAAGGTGAAAGCAAAGCCCGTTGGGGTATTTTTTGCGGGTGAGCTTCGCATATTTTTGATAATATTGTGATGAACGTGGTTATTGTTCCCATTGATTTGGGAAGTCGTTCGACAATTTTCTATGGTATTTCTGAAGAACTCGTTCTGTTGACACCGATTCAAACTGCCATCTGCGCCCAACGGATGCGAGTAGGGTATGTCGGGCGCAGAGATATGGTTATCGTGAATCTTGTTTTGGTTAACGCCCGTAAATGCTGTATTTACCGCTAAAAGTTCTACGGCGTTATGTGCCCAATTTTTAAAAGTGTTATTGCGAATAGTACAGTTGATAGCGCCATCAAACAACTTGATTCCGTCGCCACATCCTCGTTCTGTCCCCAAGCCGTGATAGAATTTAAAATGGGAAAAAAACGCATTATTGTGAACGACAATGTTAGAAGAGATACGTGTTTCCGTTCCTGATGTAGCGGTATTAATTATCAGCACACCCGAATTGGCTGACCGCCCAATTTTACAATTTCTGACGGTAACGTGTTGACAGCCAAATAAGGATAAGGCCGCTCTAGCACCTCCTCGAATGTCCAAATTGTCAAAAATTAAGTAGTCGGATTGAAAGGCTAAAATGGCATCAATTTGGTTGGATTGGGTGATGCCGCCCATGATGGTGGTGTGAGCAATTGCTGGATTACTCGTTGCGTATAAATAGAACTTGTTAGTGGTTAAATCGACGTACCAATGCCCAAACTGCCCCTCAGAATCGTTCAGCCCCACCATATCGGTAGAGTCGGCACGAAGTAATTCAACGTTATCGACGAACAATCGACCAATATTTCTAGTAAAAGGCATCTCCCATATATTAGGACTACTTTCCGTCCAACTCATTGGTACATTGGACATCGCTACGGTATCGGTCAAATCAATCACAGGCATCGGGTCATTGCTATCTCCGTAGGCGCCAAAAAGGATAGGTCGTTGTTCGTTGCCCGAAGTGTCGATGTACAGTTGCGCACTTCGCCACGTTTCCCCTCTTTTAAACAGGAAAGTATCTTCTGGTTCTGGTGTAACGCCTCTGATTTTAAATAAATCCTTCCAAGCCTTCTGTGGACTCAGGCCATTTTGATTATTGGCACCGTTCGTTGCATCGAGGTAGTAAGTTGTGGAAAATCCTTTAAAAGCAAAGAAGAAGAAAAGGGTAAACAGAAAAAGGGGAAGTGATTTCATTAGGGAGTGGTTTGATTTTCGGTAATGGATTTGTCTAATATATAGAAAATAGTTGATTTATCAAAGACAATCTGTATTCATTATCATCATTCTGCTTCTAATTGAAACGTTTGGTATCTACATCAAATTAACTATTTTTTTCGTAAATTTGGTTGAAATAACCCTTTTACTATGAAAGAAATAATCGATACCATTTTACAACAACCCTTCGCCGAGCAGATTATTGACGAGGTAAAGGAGCAGTTGGAAAAAGAGAAGCAGAAGTTATTGATGCTAAGAAAGAAATCGTGGAGCAGTATATTCTAATAGGCGGAAAATACGAATTGCAGTTGAAGGCTTCGGAGGGAACGATTAAAAGTGTAGCAGTTAAGGGCTTTCATATTCCAATCAAAGCCATATTTGATGAGCAAGAGAACCTGAAAGCATTACAAAACTTATTGCAGTAGCTTATCTCCCAAAGGCTTCTTTACTTTCGGAACTACTTTTTTTGATGGCAAAAAAGACTGCACAAACTGAAACGCCCGTTCTTCCATCCACCACACCTTTTCATTAAAATAGCGAATAAAAGCGCAGTGCCCACCCGTTTTGGGAATTTCTAAAAACAAGTTGGGATTTTGTTTAGCCGCCTCTATTGGATAACAATTATCCGAGAGGAAGGTATCATTTTCGGTGGCAACGATGAGCGTCGGAATTTGAATATTTTTTAAATACGGCCGACAGCTACTTTGTTCCCAATAGTCTTCCACGGTCGGAAAACCGTTGGCGGGGGCCGTAAAATGTGTATCAAAATAGATAAAGTTGCCCGACATGAAAAAGCCACGGTAGCTTTTGAGTGCTTCGGGATATTGCCGCTTTTTTCGGTTGGCCTTCCAGTTTAAGGTCAGCATGAACCACTTGACATAATGCCAATTGTACCAGCGATTCATGCGTCGTTCGCTCGCTTCCAAGTCCATCGGTGCGGAGATAACTACGCTCGCCTTGACCTGTGACGGCAAGCGATGACTTTCTTCTCCAATGTATTTCAAGGCTAAGTTGCCACCTAGACTGTACCCAATTAGTACAACTTCCTCGTAGCCGTGTTGTCGAATGGCATGTTCGACCGTCACTTTTACGTCTTCGCTGGCCCCCATATGGTAGCCCCGTAATAATCGATTTGGTTCACCGCTGCAACCCCGATAATTCAGCCCCAAAGCATCCCAACCTTGGTCGTTGAAATGCTTAATAGCCGCACGGGCGTACATACTTTTGGATTTACCTTCCAATCCCGCCAACACAATTATTAGCTTCTTATTGCCCACTTTAGACCAATCTAAATCCAAAAAATCTCCGTCACTCAATTCCAATCGTTCTCTATTAAATGCCACGTCGGGAATCCACCGTCGAATTAACGACGCGTAAATTGTGCTAACGTGCATATTTCGGAAAATACGTCGTTTGGGTTGAAAGTTGCTTTGGATGATTGGCAAAAAAATAAGTTTTGTTAATAGGCAGAATTGCTAATAGTACTAAAGTGGAAAAGGGGGATTTTTGTTCTATGTAACCTTAGTTTAATCCATGTATTGGCGAATCATTGTTATGATTTCTTTGGCGGGTTCTCGGATTTCGATGGCTTGGTTACCTCAAATATACAAATCTGTATATTTACAAAAATGTACATGTACGTCTTTGTATATTAAGTCAACTCTGCCAATTCCTCCTCGTAATCAAACTGTAAATCCTCGTGCAGCTTCGTCATCGCTTTCCGAATCATCCGAATTTGTCCTTCGTAGAGATTGACCATGACGGTGCTACGACGGTAGGAAGGGGACATATTTTTTAGCTTTCGGCAAAAGTAGAGGAGCAGTTCGACCTCCGTTTGTTTTTTACCCGAATAGCGGATGTACTTTTTGACCTGCCGTAGAATTTTGCGGATGCTTTTTTTGATAAAAAAATAGCTTTTGGCGTTGATTTGGTCAAAGGCCTCGTCGATTTCTTGTTGAACTGAACGGATGTAACTTGCTTCGTCCGCCGATTCGTATAATAAATAAGTGAGAAGTTCTTTACTATCTTTTTTGAATTTGGCCAGTCTAAGGCAGAGGTCAATAAGTTCTTTGGTAGGGCGTTCGTGTAGTTCTTTCCGAATTTCGGCGATGGTGGCAGCTTTCATATCTGAGGAAAATGTAAAATTTAGAATTACAAATTTAAAATCTAAAAATGCTGATAATCAGAAAGTTAGATTTTGAAATAATACATTTATTTTTATTACTTTTTTGACTATATTTTTAGGGGAAAAATGTTTTTCATTATCACTGAAGCCTCAATTATTTATTCTAAAAAGTACTTCTAAATTGTAAAAACGTCCATTGAATCGACCCGCATTGAATAGCGGAACTTTCTCCTGCCTCGTAGGTACTTGTTCGCTTTGCAAAAAGGCGGGACCAAATTTGACGACGGTATTTTTGATGTAAACGCAAAATTTTGGATTCCACCACGTTTCGGCGAAAGGCCCTCTACTTTCGGGATTTACTACGTCGCTTGCCTCCACGTAGCGAAGGTAGCTCAATCCACCTTCGATTCCTATTGCTCGATACCGAAAGCCACCATAAACAGCCCCAGAAAAGAAGGGATGTTGGATTAAATTCAGATGACCACTCGCTCCGTAGTACGGCTGAATTTTTGCCAACGGGTGTATTCGGGTGTACGCAATTTTGGGGGTCGGGAAAGTAAATTTATGTTCTGCTCCAAAAGCGATACCTGCTTGCCAATGATTTTCCCCCTTTTGTGCGAATGTAGAATAGAGGCTAGTAAAAGTGCAGTAAAAAAATAATAGGATAAGTTGTTTCATGTAGAGGAAACTTTGGATTGGAGACTATTAGAAAAATTTAAAATTACAAACCCGCCAGACTGCTGTGCGGGCTGGTCCAAAATCTAAAAGTACTGATAATCAATAATTTATAATTTTTAAAATGTAAATTTATTTTTTCACTATTCCTCGTTATAAACAAGTGGGTTAATATCTCCGTTCCACAATCGCTAGATAACTAGATAATAAATGTACGAGTAAGTGAATGGTACGAGATACATTTTTCAAGTAAGCCCCATAAGCCTTGAAACTCAGCACACCTTATTCGCTCATTCCCTTATCATAATCCTACCCTCCTACAACATCACCCGAATTTCCCGTTCTGCTTCCAAGTAATACGTCAAATTTTCCAACATAACGACATCGAGCGGCAAGTGCTGAATGGGTTTAACCGTTTTTTTGCGAACCAAATGTTCGAAGATATTGAGGATGCCCAAGTAGCCCTGCTTGACGGGATTTTGATTGATGAGAAAGTCAATTTTTTCGGCACGGAGCAAGTCCAAATTTTCGGAAATCAAGTCAAAACCCACTAATTTAATTTTTTGTGCCTGTAAATCAGTTAGTACATTCACGAGGTGAAATATTTTGGAGGTGGTAACAAAAATACCTTTTAGTTTAGGATAACTTTTTAACTGATAGTTCATGAAATTGGCAAAAGCAACTTGGTCATTTGGAGTTTCAAAACTCGTTTTGATGACTTGAATATTTCGGTCGGAATGGTCGATAAAGTAGTTTTGAAATCCTTGTTCCTTTTCCAGCAGGTGTTTCGAATTATAGACACCCTGCTCCAGATGAAGCACCATGACGGCATCGCCCTCTTTGATGCCAAAATCCAATAGCTTGGCTCCTAAAACCCCGCTTTGGTAAGAGTCTTGCCCAATGTAGCATTGAAACGAATCGTCTTCTCGCTGAATGAACGTGTTAAATAAAAAATACTTGAGCCTTTGTTGGTGGCACTGGTTAAGGAAATGGTGCGCTTCTTTGTAAAAAACGGGGGCGACCAAGACCGCATCGTACTGGCCTACCAAAATTTTTTGACCGTATTGTTCAAAGGTAGCTGCGTCCGCATCGGGAAATGAATAAAAGTCAACATTGATGCCGTAATCTATGGTCGAGTTCAGTGCTTTTTGAATACCGTCCGTCGGTTGTTTCCAAAAACGGTCTTCTTGGTGGTCGGGCAATAGGGCGGCAATATTCCAAATCCGATTATAAGCCAACGCACTAGCGATAACGTTAGGACGATACTGCAATTCTTCCATTACATCCAATACCTTTTGTTTTACATCGGCAGCGACTCCGCCTCTTTTGTGAATGACTCTATCGACCGTTCCTTTTGAAACGCCCGCTTTTTCGGCAATATCGATGATTCGAATTCTTTTTTTCTTCATCACATAGGATTGTGTTCGAGAACGAATTTATTTTTTCTAATGGCAGAATTACAAATATAATTTTACAAAAAGCATTTAAACATTCAAGTATTTTTGTGATTTATCTTTAAAACTCTTTATTTTTTTGTAAAAAAAAGTGTGTTCGTACACGGTATATTGTATTTTTTTATACATTTACCCTAACTACTGGCGCAATGTCAGTATTTTTTACTAAAAGACTCAAGGAATAGAAATAAGGATTATCAGACTATTCTCTTTCCATTCCATTTAAAACTAGATTTTTTCAACTAAAAACCTTAAAAGTTTCAACGCATGAAAAACTTTTTACTTATCGTGATGTGCTTTCTTGGTACATCAGCAAGCCTCATGGCGCAGGTTCTCGTCTCGGGTACGGTTACCGGAGAAGACGGCGTGCCACTGATTGGGGTGAACGTACTAGAGGCAGGCACTGCTAATGGTACAATCACAGATTTTGATGGAAAATACGAATTATCGGTTCCCGCAGCCGCTTCTTTGGAATTTTCTTACACGGGCTACGAAGTACAAACTGTCGCTGTTGGCAATCAGACCACGATTGACATGGTTATGTCCGAAGGGGTCAACCTAGACGAAGTAGTCGTTACGGCCTTGGGTATTGAGCGGAAGAAAAAGGCATTGGCCTATTCTGTCGCTGAGATTGGTGGAGACCAAGTTAATACAGCTAGGGAAATAAACGTTGGTAACTCTTTAGCGGGTAGAGTCGCTGGGGTAAACGTTAGTAACCCCGCAACTGGACCAGGTGGTTCCACTAGAATTGTTATCCGTGGAAACAGTAACATTTCTGGTAACAACCAGCCATTAATCGTAGTGGATGGAGTACCTATTAACAATCAAAACTTAGGCTCCGCTGGTATGTGGGGAGGTCAAGATTGGGGAGACGGCTTATCCAGCATCAACCCCGACGACATTGAAACCATGACCGTTCTGAAAGGAAACACTGCCTCAGCCCTCTACGGTTACCGTGCTGACAACGGGGTAATCGAAATAACTACCAAAAAGGGAAGTAACACTGGAAAAATCAACGTTGAGTTGAACTCCAACTTCCAAGCAGAAACCATTTTTGACAACTACGATTTCCAACAAGAATACGGTCACGGTCAGTTTGGCCAAAAGCCCGCTACGGTGGAAGAAGCATTGGATAGAGGCCTATCTTCTTGGGGAGGCCGACTAGACGGAAGCAGCGTCGTACAGTTTGACGGACAAAGCCGTCCCTACTCTGCGGTAGGTAACAATTTGGATAGATTTTACAACACAGGAGCAACCTTCACCAACACTTTATCTTTTTCTGGTGGTGGTAAGAATGTTGGCTACCGTTTTTCTATGGCCGATTTGGACAACGAAGGCATCGTTCCCAACTCTGGTTTAGACCGACAAACTTTCAGTGCGAACGTGAACGGTAAGTCGGGTCGTTGGACGGGGTCTATCTCTGGTTCTTACATCAAGGAATCTACGAGAAACCGACCAAGATTGTCCGACTCTCCTGGTAATGCCAATTATACGGCTTGGTCCTTGCCTCCAAGTATCAATATTGACGATTTGCAAGGAGACCCCAATAAGTTGGGAGCAGACCCTAGCGGTTCTGGTCTAGAGTTCCAGTTCAACGACAACGTATTCGTCACGAACCCTTGGTGGGCCGCTTACCAGTTCGAAGCCAACAACCGAAAAGAAAGGTTATTCGGTAGTGGTTCGGTTGGTTACGAAATCATCGACGGATTGACCTTAACGGGTACCGTGATGATTGACCGTTTTACGGAAAGAAGAAGAAACTTAACTCCGTACGGAACGGCCTACAGTAATTTGGGCCAACTGTCCGAAACTCAAAGAGAAGTACAGGAAGTCAACTTAAAAGCTACTTTGCGCTATTTGAAAGACATCAACGAAGACCTTAGTTTAGACATCTTGGTGGGTGGAAATCAGCAAAAGAATTTCGACGAAACGCTCGGTGGCGGTGGTAGCAACTTCAATGTTCCTTTCTTGCATACCATCAGAAACTTAGCTAACCAAAGTGTGACTTATGGCTACTCCCAATTCCAAGTTAACTCCGTATTCGGTTCGGCGGAAATTGGTCTATTTAACTCTTTATACATTACTGCAACGGGTCGTATGGACGTATTCTCCCAATTGACTGACCCGAACGGAAGAGAGTCCGAAAATTCTATTTTCTACCCTTCTGTTGGCGTATCGTACGATTTGGGAGAAGGTCTGGACTTACCTAATTCGGTGGACTTAGCGAAATTCCGAGTCGCTTGGGCAGAAGTTGGTGGTGCAACCGACCCCTACCGTCTAGGTTTGCAGTACGGTATTTTTGGCCAAGGACACTTGGGCAACCCACTTGGTGGAATTTCTTCGGGTCAAGTACCCCCACTTGCACTAGTACCCTCAACCAATCAGGAATTTGAAGTAGGTTTTGATGTATCGATGTTTGCGGGTAGATTACACGCAGACTTTGCTTACTACGATAGAAAGACCACGGATGGTATCTTATCGGCGGCCATTTCTCCTACTTCTGGTTTTGGTTCTAAGACCGTTAACGTTGGTGAAATCACGAACCGAGGGGTAGAATTATTAGTGGAAGTACAACCCGTTCGAAAAGATAATTTCCGATGGAATCTTGGTCTGAACTTCGGCTACAACGACAACGAGGTAGTAAGTTTGTTAACACCAGAAGCGGACGGTGAGGAAATCCGTTTGGAAGAAAGTAGAACTAGAAATGCTTACATTCACTTGGTGGAGGGCTTGCCTTACAGCCAAGTAATGGGCTTCGAATACGCTAGAGATGCCTCTGGAAATATCGTGTTGGATGACCAAGGATTACCCGTACAAGGCGATTTGAGAGCCTTCGGAACGGGCGTTCACCCTACGAATTTAGGTATCAACAACAGCTTCAATATTGGTGACGTAAATGTTAGTTTCTTGGTAGATATTAAAACGGGTGCGAAGATTTACAACGCAACCAACGCTTTTGGTTACCAAAGAGGATTGCACAAAGAAACGTTAGAAGGCAGAGAAACGGGTATTGGCGCCGTTGCCCCCGAAGATGTGCAGAACTACTACGGTAGAATTGGTGGCAGTATTTCCGAAGAGTTCATCGACGATGCTGACTTTGCAAAATTGAGAGAAGTAATCGTTGGCTATCGATTGCCTAGAAGAGTAATGGAATCGTTACCTTTCCAGAGTGTAACCCTCTCCTTTGCTGCTAGAAATTTATTGGTATTATGGAGCAAGACGGATAATATCGACCCCGAATCGACCTACACCACAGGTAACGGTCAAGGTTTGGAAATGTTCGGTGTCCCCGTTACTCGTTCTTACGGCTTAAACCTAAGCGTCAAATTTTAAGTAGTTAGTGACTGGTGACTAGTAACTAGTTACCAGTCACTAATCACTAGTCACTAATTTCTAACAAACGATTAATATTGAAATATGAAATCAATCAAATATAAATTAATGTTGGCTTTGGCAGTCGTGATGTTGGCGCATACTTCTTGCGACGACGACTTTGCGACTATTAACACCAATCCTCAAGTTGCCACCAGTATTGACCCCGGTTTTCAAATTACTTGGACGCAGTTGCGTACTTCGGGTGGCCGCTACGAAAACTGGAGAGCGGGTCTGATTTATTCTTCTATGATGATACAGCACATGGCGGCGCTATGTGGCTACTGGACGGGAGATAAATACACCTATAACGCTGGATATTCTTCTTCCCTATTCGACCGAGCTTACACGGAGCAAGTAAAAGATGTAGTTGACTTAGTAAATACGTTGCAACAAGGCGAAGTGGGCGACCAAACTATGCTAGGAATGGCGAGAATTTGGAAAGTAGTCATCTTTCACCGCTTAACCGACTTATACGGTGATATTCCCTACTTCGAAGCGGGTAAAGGAGCGCTAGAAGGTATCGACTTCCCCGCTTACGATGCACAGGAAGATATTTACAAAGATATGCTGAAGGAATTGGAAGAAGGAGTCGCACAAATTAGTACTGGCGGCTTCGGCGGTTCCGACTTACTGTATGCGGGCGACCCCGACCAATGGAAGCGTTTTGGTAACAGTCTAATGCTGCGATTGGCGATGCGTTTGTCTGAGGCTGACCCCGCCACGGCGCAAGCTTGGGCAGAAAAAGCGATTGCGGGCGGTGTGATGAATAGCGTTGCTGATGATGCGTTCATTGAGCACACGAATGGCCCCGAAGGCGTAAACCGAAACGGTATTGGCGAAGTATTGGATAAGTCCAACGGCTTCGGTGACGACTGTCCTAGATTGAGTACTTCTTTAGTTGATAGAATGCTGGCGACTAATGACCCAAGACTGGACGTAATTGGCGTTGTTAACTCTGGTGGTCCACAAAAAGGTTTGCCTAACGGTTTTGATTCCGAAACAATTGCTACTTACGAAGGTGGGAATGATTTGGATACGTACAGCCGAATCAATCCAGAATTGGTACGTGTGGAATCGCCCATGTATTTCATGTCTTACGCAGAAACGGAGCTTTTACTAGCGGAAGCAGCCATGAGAGGCTGGGGCGCATCGGATGCGGAAAGTCACTACAATGCAGGTATTAGAGCAGCCATGAAGATTTATGGTAATTACAACGCAACGTTGGTAATTGACGATGCGGCAATTGATACTTACTTAGCGGCTAATCCATTTGATGGTACAATGGAGCAAATCGGTACGCAGTACTGGATGGCTACCTTGTTAAACGAATACGAAGCGTTTGCGAACTGGAGAAGAACAGGTTTCCCCACTTTGACGCCCGTTAATTACTCTGGTAATGTAACCAACGGTACGATTCCATTACGTTTGGCTATTAACCAAGGAGAAGGAACGTTGAATCCTAACTTCGAAGATGCCAAGAGCCGCCAGGAATTAGGAACAGATTTCTCTAGCCACTTGATGGTTCCCGTTTGGTGGGATAAGTAATGTGCAAAAACATTATTCAATAGCATTTTAGTTTCAAACAATACATATAGGATAGGTAGCCTTCGGGTTGCCTATTTTTTTTTACTCAATAGATAATTTTTTTGAGGAAATTCACGTTCATCATTCACCTATTTTTTCCATTATCGCTTATAACTGCCTATAAGGAGCATTTTACAATTTTTCGGTCAAGTTCCATCACGCCTAGTGGTTCAAGTCATAAGTAATTGATAGTTTAATCGAGTGTATTTTTTCGTTAGACAAAGCATTTTTTTTGAGAATAGCCGTAGCTCTTTGAGAAAAAAATAACGCAGTATAACGGAAAAAGACGCCGATTTAACCTGTCAAGGATTTATGACTTGAACCACTAGTTGATGTGTTAGCTATTTGCTGAGTGGACTTCAAATTTTGTAATCAATGCTATTCTTACCTAAAAAAAGTACTGTTCTATTCTCTTTCTTTGCGCTATTTGTATTACTAATTGCCTGTCAGCGTGATGCCGTAGAAGACCTTGAAACGGTTACCGAAGCGGAAACGCTCGAACAAAGAACCTACCCTGGTGTCGATGAAAGATTATGGCCCTTCTTCGAACGGTTCGAAAACGAAGCTGCGGCGAGAGGTAAAGATGCTAACTTAGTGGCTGCTAGAATTACAGGTGTCATCGAAGATTTAGATGGTGAACACGTAGCGGGACAGTGTACGACCTTTGGTAATTTCCGCCCCAGTCGAGTAACGATGGATGCCGAATTTTGGAATCGTGCCAATGATTTGTTCAGAGAGTTTGTCGTTTTCCACGAATTGGGGCACTGCTTTTTGAACCGAGGTCACCGAGAAGATGCTTTTGCCAATGGTCGATGCGTAAGCCTAATGCGTAGTGGGACGATGGACTGTATTGATAACTATAATATTGCGACTCGGTCCAGATACATCGACGAGTTATTCGAAGTGCAAGGAATTGATTAGTTATGGGCCTTGACGGTGGTCGGTACGGCATTGCTGCCACTATCTCTTTGTTACTATCCATTTCTTTAAAACAGCATTTAGGAACGCAGCACCAAACGTTGGCTTTTTAGTCTTGTTTACTACTGCCAGCTACCACTGCTTCCTCTCACTACCTTCTTCCACCGCAACCCATCTTGATAAATAAAAACAGCGTCGTTGGGAGGATTTATCAACTCCAATTCGTAAAACGGTCCTTTGAAATAGACAGTATAGATACTTCTTTTATGTGTTGGCCCTACGCCGACGCCGTTGCGCCACCACCAGTTGCCCCATTGATTAAAGCTGACTTTCACACGATTTTTGTCTAATACGTTTACCTTAACGCCATCCGTTAATTGAGTCATATTATACTGTGCCACTTCCCAAATTTTTCCTTTGACTGGCTTCTGTCCAATGGTAGTCAAAGCATCTTGAAAACCAGAGCCACGGCCGATTATTCGAAATAAATAAGCACCTTGATAATTATCGGGTATATTGAGGATGACGACATTTTCTTCGTTGTGCCAGCGATAATCTTCTAAAAGATGGTAGAAAACCTCGGTGGACTGCTGCCAAATTTGGTTGGTACGAACGAGTAGGAAACAACTCGCAGAGAAGTAAGTAATTAGCAATAAATAGCGTAGAATTTTGGGCAGTTGGTAAATTAAAAGTACTATAAGCGGCAAGCCAAAAACGGAAGCAAAATAGCCGTAACGGTCGTTCTCGATTGCCTGTAGATAATAAAAATAAAGATTCAAGACGGGAAGTAAAGCAAGCACCGTACAGCCTGTCAAACCGATGATTAAAAAATGTTTTCGGGAAATTTTCTTTTTAAAAACTAAGCCAATGAATCCAAGTAAAACAGTTATTCCGAGAAGTACTTGCCAACCGTAATGCTCACACATTTCGAAGATAAATACCTTTTCGTAATGGCCGTAAGAACGAACTAACAAACCGTATTTGATAATATATTTTGCTAAGTTATCAAGCAGATAAGTAGGAGAGAATTGAAGGTGAGTCGCTGCGCCGTAATGACCAATCCAAGTGCCAAATAATAAACGATGAAGTAGAAAATAACCTGCCAGAGCGATTGATTGTGGGATTGATATTTGTTGAAAATAGTTACAAAATTTTCTTTTAGGGTGTTCTTTTTGTTGGAAAAGCAGGTAAATAATTAAGTCAATCAGTGGAATCACCAAAGCCAACTCGAACGTAAAAAGTGCTAATAAAAAATAAAGGTGTAACTGCCACCATCCAGGATTTTTTAAATGGGTATCTCCTTCTGTTTCGTCTAAAAATTTCCATAAACGACGCCAGTGTTGTAAGGCAAAAAAAGTCACCAACAAATAATTAAAGCAAGCGCGCCAAACCAACACTTCCGATTGATAGGGATGTACTAAAAAAAGTAAGGCCCCCAAAAAGGTAATAACTTTAGCATTTTGGACATAACACTGAAAAAGTCGGTGCGAAAAATCCCAAAGTAAAATTGCATTAGCGGCGTGTAATCCACAAAAGATAAGGTACCAAGGTAAACCAACTGTACCAAAAAGTTGATAGCAGCTATAAAAAGCAAAGACGGATAATTGATTCAAGGCGGGAAATCCAAAGCAGGTGCCTATTTTCCAAAATGGCTGATTCGTTAATCGCTCAATGCCGCCCGTTACGTCCGTCACAAAACCCGCTTGGTGCGTCGGCCAGTATAGAATCAAGGTCGTTATCCAAAAAGCTAAAAACAATAGCTTTAGCTGGTTTCTAGCAGGTAAAAATTGTTTTTTTAATGATGGAAACAAATCAATTGAACTTAGTTAACGTGAGCTTTGGATGAGTTGAAAGTCCTTATTGGTTTTTACTATTTAATCCGTGGTTTTATACTAGAACTGTCTCCCCCTTTCGAAGGGGGCTGGGGGGATGTTGAGCGATAAATTCTTCTTAAACATCCCCCTATCCCCCTTCAAAAAGGGGGGAATAGTATCGTCTTAATTTCGAAAAGTATATCCAATACTATGGATTAATTTCTCAGATTCAATTAGGGCTGGCTCTATTTGTGATAATTTGTTGATGTAGAGACTTTTAGCGCCTTTCCATACGGACACAGTAGGTTCGGCCCTAAGTGCCGCACCTACTGTGTCCGTATGGAAAGGTCCTAAATGCTAAAAACCAACCATTTTCTACAGATAGTGCTGCCCCGATGGGGCTAAGTTGTTGAAAATCAATAATTACCATCCAAAACTCACGTCAGTTATTAGTCAGCTACCTATGCCAAAGATAACCATTTCACTTGCCATTTCCAGTTTAACCAACTAATTTTAATTCCATGAGAAATTATAGCTTGCTAAATTATAATGGTATTGTTTATTGGATTAACCCTAAAAAGTTTTTTCTATTAACTGTACCGTTTTTCTTACTCACCTGCCGCAGCACCGAGAAAGCCTACTTCGCTCGTGCAACGGATATCACTTTCCAAACCATCGAAGGAGCGCCAACGAGCTTTAACAAACGAACAAAAGGCTGCCTCGAAACACAGTCTTACGAACCCGACACAGCCCATTTAGCCCATTTTCCCATGCGCTACGTTCGGGTGAATATGCACTTTATGAACCATCCCGATAGTTCCAAAAATTTTAACGGGGCGGAAGCGGTCAAATTTGCGAAAAGCTATTTACACGCTCTAGAACACGACTTGAAACGGCGGAAAAAATTGGCTATTCCTCCCAATAACCAAATCCCCGCTTTGCCTAAACGATACCGCTACGTATTGACGCCAAAGCCTAATGACCCCGACGATATGGGCGTTTATTGCCACTACGATACGGATTTATATTATTTTGTCAACAAAGGTCGCAACCGCAATAATTCTAATACAACTGTTATCCGAAAATATGCTATCCAGCCCGATTCGGTGCTGAACATTTTCATCATGCCGCATCATCCCGATAGCGTTCGGTCGAAGTCTTATCGAGGCGGTGGAACGGGCATTGCCCTGCGCAATCACGTCAAAATTGCGGGCCTGTACGAAACGGGCAATCACGACCCTTGGGCCTATCGAGGCTTGTTGAACCACGAAATTGGCCACGTTTTAGGATTGAGTCACGCTTGGGGCTACGATGGTTGCGACGATACGCCCGTACATACCAATTGCTGGAATACGTCGGACGTTCCACCTTGCGACACCATGGCGTCCAATAATGTGATGGATTATAATGCGCATCAAAGTGCTTGGACGCCTTGCCAAATTGGGAAGATTCACCGCAATCTATCTAAATTAGGCGCTCGCCAACGCCGTCTATTGGTCAGAACTTGGTGTCAATTGCAGCCCGAAAAGACAATTCGGATTACCGATTCGGTGACGTGGAATGGTGCTAAAGATTTGGAAGGGCATCTAGTCGTAGAAACAGGCGGCTATTTGCAAATTAACTGCCGAGTGTCGCTGCCGAAAGGCGCAAAGATTACCATTCGCCCAGGTGGAACGTTGCATTTAAAAGATGCTTGGTTGCATAACGATTGTGGCGACCAATGGGCAGGCATTGAGATACAAGAACTCGGAAAGCAAAAAGGACAGCTTATCTTTTCTGGAACGCCGACGATTGATAATACGGAAGCGTTTATTGAGGGGTTGGATACTGGTGGCTAGATGCTGGCTTCTAGATACTCAATACTGGCTTCTCGCCGCACCGCTTACAATTGCTTACAATTAACGAGCATTAGAATATATGAAGCATGAACTCACTAAAATCTACCGTTTTTCCCGAAGGAAGTTGTCCGAATGACCATGAAAAAGAGGCGTTACTAGCTTTGTGGACCCTTCCCAAAAAAGTCAACCGATTCGATTTTTTGATACAGCGAGGCCGACGGGCATCTCACCTCTATTTTATCAAAAAGGGAACGATGCGAATTTACTACGTTACTAACCGAACGGAAGTTTGTGTAGGATTTGGCTACGCCAATACGTTAATTTGTTCGTATCCTTCTTTTGTACAAAACCAACCCTCCCAGTATTATATCCAAGCGCTTTCTGACACCGAACTAATTGGTATTCCTCGCCAAAAATTTTACGATTGTTTAGAGTCGAGTTGGAATTTGGAAAAGCATTGGCGGCAAATGACCGAACGGGCGCTACTCGGTCGCATCGAACGGGAAATTGATTTAGTAACGCACAGTCCAAAAGAAAGACTGGATAGGTTGCTAGCCCGAAGCCCACATATTTTTCAGCTTTTTGCTCATAAGTACATTGCTTCCTATTTGCGGATGACCCCCGAAACGTTAAGCCGAATATTAGGTCAAAAAACGACGAAATCTTGATTCTAATCAAGATATAAACTTGTATAAAGCAATATTTTTGTTTCAAAAAAACGATGACAAAAATATCCTTATTAAACAGGTTGATAACCGATGTGGAAAACTTAGCATTGATTGTGGAAAACGAATTTAAAGGATTGGATACTAATGATTTGAATCGAAAAAAATCTGTGGATACGTGGAGTGCCTTAGAATGTTTTGACCACCTAAATCGCTACAGTGCTTATTATAACAAAGCCATTCAACGAGCAATTGTAGCTGCTAAGAAAACGAATGAGGACAGTACTTTTACAAACGGGTGGTTTGGTAAATTATCTATTAATATGATGTCTCCTACCAATCCGAAAAAGCAGAAAACCATCGCTCGAATGAATCCCGCAGGAAGTATCTTGGGGGAGTCCGTGCTGACTGATTTTTTGGCCCACCAACGAGAACTACTCAATTTATTAGAACAGGCAAAAGGCGTTAATATCAATCAAAGAAAAGTCCCCGTGGAGTTTATGAATTGGATGAAAATGAAGATTGGAGACGCCTTAACTTTTGTGGTGGTACATCAACAACGGCATTTACAACAAGCCCAAAGAGCCATTAATAATTGAGTTGAAACAGTGGATTTTCGCCTAAAAACACCCTATTTATCCAATTTTCATCCCAATTAGTCGATAGCCAATTGCTTTTCTGACCCCATAATTCAAATCTTGGTGACTCATTCTTTCATTTTACGAAGCGTCGATTTAGTAACCATGAAAAGATGATTACTGCGTTTTTCAAATGGACTTTTTTGAAATGGATTAGAAATCTATGGCAAAAAAGTTCAATTGAAAAACTCAAGGCAGTAATAATTTTTTCATCATCATTAAATTTCTTCGTACCAAAAAAGATTAAGCCATGAGTCATTACATTTATGAAAAC
>JBCCQK010000026.1:0-31520 GCA_039024375.1 Bacteroidota bacterium | reverse complement strand
TACAGCTCATAGAGTCCATAAAGTTTTTTTCGAGCGGTAGCATTGACTATTTCGAGCGGTAGTATTGACTGTTTTGGCGTTTTCAGTATAGGGTGGTAAGTAGTTACTAAAAAACAAACAAAGAGTAGCAGAAAAGCTAAAGTGTTGTTACCGAGACACTCACAAATCTTACCAGCTTCAAATCGTCAAAACTCCGTCAACGTCCCCGCTGGCAGCGATTCCAATACCTGTATCTCCGTTAAGGCGTACTTCCCACGACCGCCAGACAATTGGATATTCCCGTGTTGGGTATAGCCTTCCCAAGGAATTTGAAAACGGGGTTCGGGGTCATTGGCGTTGGTGTAAAAATCCCATTGGGTGACCAAGCGAGAATCTTTATCCACATAGACCAAATATTTATTATCGGGCGTCACGCCGACATTTTTAAAAGTCAATGCTAAGACATCTGCTAACTGACCCGCTTGAGTCTCTTCTTCGCCAACGTAGGTCAACGTCACGCCCGAATCTTTTAACTTGAAAGGCATTACCAACCAATAGGCATCGTTAATCCAATGCGCTTTTCCTTTTTGCATCAAGGCACTATTTCGCTGATTGTTGGTATCAACTAATGTATCACCGACCATCGCCCGTCCTTCCATCGAATGAATATTCATCAAAATCGTCTGATTTTCTTTCACGTAATCAATTCGAATATCGCCCGTTTGTTTGTCCCAAGTATGTACCCTCGAACCAAAAAAATTCCATTTTAAATAGCGGGTAGCATCGTAATTTTTGCGTCCGCCCATTGCTTCCATTACCTCGTCGGCAATGGCGATGGCTTTGGCGTCCGAATTGGTTAAGTCAAATCCTTCGGCGGGAGGGTTGCCTTTGACCATTCCTTTTTGGTTGGCATTGCAAGCAAGGAGTAATAAGAGGGCTGCAGTGTAAAAGAGGTACTTCATATTTGTTATTTGTTATTCGTTATTTGTTATTCGTTATTTGTTATTCGTTATTTGTTATTCGTTATTTGTTACTCGCAATCTATCATCTGTTCAAATGCTAGCCGTCAACAACTAAACGAATAACCAGTAACAAATAACTACTTTACTAATCATGTTTCGGGTAAACCAAACCAATCTGTCGTCGAATCTCGTCTAGTAAACCCATTAAGTCTAAACTAAATTGGTGCGGTACCAAATTGCTTTCTATCGCTCCCGCCTTCAAACATTTCATAGCTTCCGCCGCTTCGTAGGCGTAACCCGTCACTTGATAGTCGAATGGAATAACCGTTTCTTCCAAATTTTCGTAGGTCAAAATAGTGACTTTATCCACTCGTTCGTGAAAGCGAGTGGGAATGTGAATATACCCTTTTTCACAATAAATGTAGGCTTCGGTGGGCGTTCGGGCGAGTAAACTGGAATGTAGATTGGCCGTTTGCCCCGATGCGTATTCTAGAAAGACCGCACACTCTTCGTCGATGCCCGTAGTGCCGATTTTAGCTGCGGCGGTTACTTTTTGAGGTTTTCCGAGTAAAAATAGAGAGAGTAAAGCGGGATAAATCCCAATATCCAACAGACTACCGCCCCCTAAGTTTAGGTCAAACAATCGACTTTCAGGACTGAAATCTGCTCGGAATCCAAAGTCGGCTCTGACCGATACCAAAGCCCCCAATTCGCCACTTTCAACGATAGCTTTGGTCTTTAAAATATGGGGTAAATAAAGTGTCCAGAGCGCATCCATTAAAAAGATATTCTTGTCTTGGGACAACGCTATCATTTTCTGCACTTCCGAACTATTTATCGCAAAAGGCTTTTCGCAAAGTACCGCTTTTTTGTGTTGTAAACAGAGCAGCGTGTTTTCGCAGTGAAAAACGTGAGGCGTGGCGATGTACACTATTTGCAAGTCAAGGTCTTGCAATAACTGCTCGTAGCTACCGTAGGCTTTTTGAAAACCCAATTCTTCGGCAAAACTTTCGGCTTTGGCCAAATTTCTTGACCCGACCGCATACAGGTTGGCATCGGGTAAAGTCGCCAAATCCCTCGCAAACTTCCCCGCAATTTTTCCCGCACCGAGAATTCCCCAATTAATTTTTTTGGACATGGATGTTTTTAAAAAGTAAAAATAAAACAGGAGAGAAGAATACAAAAACAAAAGGCTAAATTTATTTCTCCAACGGCCAAATCCAACGGCCATCCTTTCGCAAATAACCAATTTGGTCCCCATTTTCGATGCGGAAAATACCCGCTCCGACGTAAGCGATGTATTCGTAGTCGGTTGATAAAATGAGCTGTCCATCTAAGGTAGCTAACCCACTAAATTGCCGAAGGCCTACCTTAGCTAAACCATTTTGAAAGACACCCACTTGGTCGTATTTATGCGTTACAAGGTTCAGTCCACGTTGATTGATGAGTCCCCATTTTCTATTTTTTTGAACGGTCGCTACACCGTGTTGAAAGCGTTGTGCTTTTTCAAAATAGCCATCTTCCCAAGTGGCATCTTCGGAGATATAGTAGAATTGCTGGTTTTGTCGGACTAAACCTTTCCCTTCCTGAAAATCTAGCAGTCGGTTGACGCTCGGTTCGATGATTTCGACGCCGTTTTTATCTATAATTCCTCCTTTACGTAATCCTTTATAAACAACTGCCCGACCTTCCGAGAAATCCAGACATTTCGAATACTCCAATGGAACTACTTCTCTACCCGTTACGTCGATGTAGCCACAGCGACCATTGCGCTGGACCATCGCTCGACCCTCAGAAAAATGTCCCGCTTTCGAGTAGTTGCCTACAATCACCAATTGACCGTTGGGGTCAATAAATCCGTAGCCGTCTCGGTGTTTAACCAAGGCTCGACCTTCTCGAAAAGAGAAGACTTTTTGGTAGGGGAGTGGAGTGATTTTTTCTCCTTTTCGATTGATTACCCCGTAGCGAGTTACTTTATTGCCGTAGCGAACAATGGCTAGGCCACTTTCATCAAAAGCGTCAATTCGACTAAATTTTGGCCGTAAAATATACGCACCAGACTCGTCGATGAGGCCGTATTTACCATCTTTAACCACTCTGGCAACGCCTTTCTGAAAGTCAAACGCTCGGTCAAACTCGAAGGGAATAGCGGTACTTCCATCTTGATGAATATAGCCCACGCCGTCGTTCGTTTTAACCCATGCTTTGCCCTGTCTAAAATTGCCAACAGCTCTATAATTACTATCCAATTGAATTTGCCCATTTTTATCAATGAACACCCATTTTCGCTGCCATTTGACGGCGGCTAAACCTTCGGAGAAAGCGGCCACTTTGCTGTATTGGGGAGGAATTACCATTTGCCCATTTTCGTTTACAAAACCCCACTCGTTGTCTTTTTTGACGGCTAGTCGGTCTTCCGCTAGCTGGGTCAATTGATTGTATTCGAGTGGTACGACTAACTGCCCCAGTGTATCCATTAATCCAAATTTTGGGGTGACCTTACCTAATTTAAGGATGCGCTGCTGCGTATTTTCTAAAAAAGCCAATTCGTCGTATTGAGCATTAATTAACGGATTGCCCAATTGGTCGATAGTTCCCCATTTTCCTTTTTCTTTAACGATAGCGATGCCATTTTCAAAATCCTGTACATCTTCGTACTTTGGTTGGATAATGATGGAAGCCGTTGTGTCAATAAATCCCCACGAACAATCTTGACAAGTCAGATGGGCTTTGGTTCCGATTTGTTGGTCGTGGAGGGTAAAATCTAGGATAGTACTGCCTACTTCTAACGCTTCGAGATAATCGGGAAGCGTACCCAAATAGGTTGTTGGAGGGCGCAGTTGCGCCGAAATTTTTCCCCCGATGGAAAACTTAGCTAAACCGTTTTTAAAGGCTCCGATGTAACCAAAATCCTTCTTCAAAAATTTGCCATTCCGCAGCATCAAACCGTGTCGGCCATTATTAAAAACGACCCTTGCAACTTCCGACCCACTGCGAAAATCGGACGCTCGAACGTCCCAAAGTTTCAGATGAGTAACCAGTTTTCCGACTTCGTTATTGACGATGCCATAAACGTAATTGAAGCGATAATCGGTCAAGCCAAAGCGATACTGTCCCTGTTTTTCGATGCCAACTAAGGTGTAGCCCAAATCGCGTTCAATTTGAATAAAATCGTAGGTAGGTTTGATGGTGATTTCCCCATCGGATAATCGACGTAAACCCCATTTCCCTTTGGTAATATCGTAGAACCATTCGAAATCACCCACTCGATTGCCCTCGTCAAAAGAACCATTGAATAATCTATTGGGCTGATTATCAATATTTTGATTAGCCACTCTAATTTTGAAATGCTTTTTGAAATCATTACCTCGCTGAATTTTTCCTTCGTCGTCAAAATAAAACAGCGTCCATTTTTCCCCTTTGAATGCTTTAATTTTGTCTTTTGAAATATTGATTTTGGTGTAAACGGTGGGTAATAGTAAAGTTCCTTTTTTATCCGCTAATCCGAAAAATGCTCCTTTTTTGAGTAAGGCATGACCGTTTCGAACTTGCGAAATATAATCGTATTGGTAGGAGAGTATTTGTTGTCCATTTTGTCCAATAATTCCCCATTTTCCTGCTTGTTCTACACAGAATGCCTCCGAGGAATAAGGGTATAACACTTCGTATTGGTTCTCTAAAATGGTACGGCCAGTATAGTCTATAATGCCAAATTTACTGCCTCTTCTGGTTTTAATGTATTGATTCGAAAAATGGTGAAAATCTTGTTGGGGTTGCTTCGAGATGACTTGCTGAGTTTGTTTGTCGTACAACCAAAATTCCCCAAAGCGTTCAAGTTTAAAAAGCCGTTGGTTGACAGCTTTGTAGGAGGAATATTGGGGAGCAATCAAATGGTTTCCGAAGTCGTCTAAAGCGCCCCAGAGTACTCCTTTTTGGTAGAAAATTAGACTATCCGAGTGATAGTCAAATTGGTCTGCAATGGGTTCCAAAATCACTTTTCCATCGAAGGTAGCTAGTCCTCGATGCTTCCCTCGGTGCAATTGTAAATAACGATTTTTGAAAAGAGAAATGTCATCGTAAGCGGTCGGTAAAAGCACTTTCCCTCGCTCGTTAATACAACCATATTGGCCGTTGATAGCGTAAGCAAGGATAGTGGGCGTGACTACTTTTATTTGAGTGAATTTGTCCGCCGAAAGAATAGCGTTGCCCTGCGTATTGATTATTATGTTCTTTCCCGCTTCGGTTATTCGAAAAAAACTACTGTCAATAATTGCTATATCATCGTATTGAGTAGGAAGTATGACTTTTCCCGCCCGATTTAATAAACCGAGTCTTCCATTTGTTTGACTGAACGTATAACCAAATTGCTGTGGCGTGCCGATTAAATCGTATTGTGGAGCGACGACGATTTGCCCCGAAGTGTCAATAAGTCCCCATTTTTGGTCAATTTTTACGGGGAAGTACGGTTGTCCGAAGATTTGTCCAAAGGCGACGGTGGTTGAAAAAAAGAGTAAAAGAAAAGAGTGAGAAAGAATTGGTTGTGATGTCACGCTTTAAGGTTACGGGTATCCAGATGATGGAAGTATCATTTTTAATTGCAAATGAAGCGGCAAATTATATAACGCTTATCTTAAAAAAAGTAACGAAAAAATTGTCCGTCGGATTGTTTTTACATTCCACACTGGATAAAAAAATGATTCTAATCCATAGGTACTGTTTTTTTAGCTACGGATTTTGGTTAGCTACGGATTTTTATCACTTTTCTATCTAATGCTCTGATTGGCGGTCAACGCCTAGACTAATAACGAATAACAAATAACTACTTACTACTGTATCAACCGTTCTCCAGCTGAAGAACAATTATTTTCATTTTCCCTTTCACAGCAATATTTCCAAAACATTATATTTGTCAACTTGATATTTGATGTTTTTTTATCTAAATTGAGTCAAGAGTCCTACAAGAGAAAATTATTAGTCCATTCAAAACGTTCCCGTTAAGTACGCACATCAACTTTAACACTTCACCATCACGGAAAACCGACTTGAACGGCATTGCATAGTGGCAATTTTGCGATGAATATCCTATACATTTTGTCCGTAATAGTGCCAATGCTTTTCTGTTGAACAACTGACGATTACAATAGTATTAGAAAGAAGCCAGATGTCAGACCTTTCGTACAGATTGTCAGAGGTCAGTGATATTGAGATATGCCAAATCTCAAAGATTTGGCATATCTGGCCTCACAATAATCTGACTTCTGACAATCCCGAATTTACTTCGGGATGGTCTGACTTCTAGCTAATACAGATTACTTTACTGAATCCCAGCATTTTTTGAACATGAATAATCCAAAATTATTTGGTGGATGTCTTCTATTCACCGTATTACTCTCTTATGGCGTACTCGCCAATCCACCTTCAAGCGTAGTTCCCGTTTCTTCCGAAATGGATGAAATATGGGCCGATTCTACCTTACAACATCTTACCGTTAGCGAAAAGATAGGCCAATTATTTGTCCTAGTACCAACGGCATCAGCTAGTGATGCTAGTATCAACCAAATGGTTAAAAAGGGGCAACCTGGAGGCCTTTTATTAAAAAACCAATCGGTAAGCAATTATCGTCAACGAATGTTTGGTTATCGCCAAACGCTTCGCATTGCTCCATTCGAGTTTTCGGATGTTTCGATTTCCATCAATAACCAATTTAGCGACCGACGTCATTACCCCAATTCTGCGAGTTTTGCGGCCATTGAACGCCCCTACCTGAAGGCAAAGCTTTGGGAGAAAATACTGGATGATTTTCAACGCTTCGGTATCAACGCCAATTTATTGCTTGATAGCAACGAACTATCAAAGGCAACGCTCGATTTCTTTCTGAAAAAAATCGAAGCCTTATCCAAGCAAAAAATATTGAGCGTTGCCCAGTTAGTTCCCAATGTGGTGGATAGTACAACCGAAGATGCCGCTACGCTCGAAGCATTCATTGCGAATGGTCTAACGGGATTACTGCTGACGGATGATTTGGCACCCATTGACGAATGTGAGGAATCGATGAAAGGATTTTATCAACGACTTTTACTTGATAAATACGGTTTTAACGGCTTACTTTTTGGGCAACTATCCGAAAAGCAGACGCTAGCTAATTTGCGACAAGCAGGAGCCAGTAATTTCTTAGTTTCCGAAAGGGAACTACCTTTAGCTATTGAGCAAATGAAAGATTGGATGTTGGAAGGTGTCATTTCGGAGGCGTGGTTAAATGAACGGGTCAAACGAATTTTGTTGGTTAAAAAATGGCTGCAACTGGACACGGGAAGACCCGTAATTTTGGCAAACCATACTGACTACTCGACCAAGGAAACTATTGCCGAACAAGGTTTGGTTCGTTCTCTTTTTGAGCAGTCCATTGTTATGGCTAATAACCCCGATAGTATTTTACCATTTAAAAATACCTTTACCAAAAGGCTCAAAGTAGTTAATGTGGGCGAGCAGGGCCTATACACCTTTCAGAACAGTTTCTTCAACTACGCCAATTTTAGTAGTCATTTGTACCGACCTAGGGTGAATGGACGAATTAATGCGTTAGCTTTTAACCCCATTAAAAACGGCGCATTTATTATTACGCTAGACCACCTTGAGTTAAATGATAGTTTACACCAAAGTTTTATCGAATCGGTACAAATACTGAATGAAGGCAGTGACGTTGTGCTAATTAATTATGGCAACCCTGCTAATTTGGCAAAGTTTGATTCTACCATTACCGCTATCCAAGTTTTTGAACGCAACGAGTTGACCGAGTTGTTGGTGCCTCAATTGCTATTTGGAGCTATCACTGCGTACGGACAACTGCCCTATACGGTTAGCGGTTGGCTACCTCAAGGCAAAAAAACGAGTACGCCCATTGTCCGTTTGAAATACACGGTCCCCGAAGAAATGGGGATTGCTTCCGAAAAACTGACGCAAATTGATACATTGTTTGCCCAAGCTATTGCGGCCAAAGCTACGCCCGGTGGACAAGTTTTGATTGCCAAAAAAGGAAAAGTAATTTATCACAAAACCTTTGGGCATCACACTTACGAGGGAAAGCAAAACGTCGAAAAAACGGATTTGTACGATGTGGCTTCCATCACCAAAACGGCGGCTACGACCTTAATGGCAATGGATTTGTTTGAATCCAAAGCCATTCAATTAGACCAGCCTATCGACGACCAATTGTCACTGCCAAAGCAAGCTAAAATTGGGTCAATTTTATTGAAGAACTTGTTTATTCATAAATCTGGACTTCAGCGAAATATGCCCATTGCTCCTTTTCTAAGAAAAAAAAGCGACAGGCCGTATTTTTGCCAAGAGAGAACCACTGACCACACCCTAGAAATTGCTAATTCCTTCTTTTTTAACCCTACGTATTTGGATTCTATTTATCTGGAAGTCAGTGAATTGCAGAACGTTTATCGTCGTCGAAGATATTTGTACAGCGACGTTAATTTCTATTTGATTCAACAGGTTTTGGAAAACCAAGTTAAACGCCCACTGGATAGCTATTTGAAGGAACATTTTTACCGCCCACTAGGGTTGCGTTTCTTGACGTACAAACCTTTAGAGCGATTTCCCGAGGATGTCATCGTACCGACGCAGGACGATAAACATTGGCGAAAAGACTTAGTGAGGGGCTACGTTCACGACGAAACGGCGGCTCTGTTGGGTGGAGTAGGAGGCAATGCGGGGCTGTTTGCCAACGCTAACGATTTGGCCGTTTTGTTTCAAATGTTGCTCAACGGTGGGACGTATGGCGGTAATAAATTTTTAGAAAAAGAAACGATTGACTATTTCACTGCTTCCACTCACGGAAATCACCGAGGCTTAGGGTTTGACAAAGCCCCCTACAGTTACGCTGCGGCTAAGTCTGCATCAAAGCGTACGTACGGGCACACGGGGTTCTCGGGCACTTGCGTATGGGTGGACCCCGATGAGGAACTCATCTATGTCTTTTTGTCGAATAGAATTCATCCCAATCCAAGAAACGGACAATTGAAGAAAATGCGGATTCGACAGAAGATTCACCAGGTGATTTATGATGCTTTGGAAGCGCATCCACTGGAGACGATTACTGTGCAGACGATGGGGGAGTGATTCGTTATTTGTTATTTGTTATTCGTCACAGTACGAATAACAAATAACGAATAACAAAACCAACTAATCCACCACCGTAATCTTCATCATATTCGTTCGATGGCGCTGTAAAATAGGCATACTCGCTAAGTTTACGATGGTATCACCCTTTTCGACTTCACCTTTTGATTTCAGAATTTCTACGACGTCCGTAATGGTACCATCCGTAGTTGAGAATTTATCGTAATAGAAGCATTTGACGCCCCACACTAGATTCAAAGTGGCGAGCATATAATCTTGGTCGGAAAAGATGAAAATTTCCGCTTTGGGTCTAAAACTAGAAACTTTGAAGGCTGTGTAGCCCGAAGTCGTCATACCGATGATGGCTTTGGCGTTGATGTCATTAGATATTTTAGCAGCATTTAGACAAATGGCATCCGATAAGAAAGTTCGAGATTTCCTAGCAGGTTTTGGATTTTTACCATCAAAGGAAAAATGTAACTCCGTCTCGCCGATAATTTTGTTCATGGCTTGCACCACTAACGTTGGGTGTTTACCAACCGACGTTTCTCCACTCAACATCACCGCATCCGCCCCGTCCATGACAGCGTTCGCTACGTCCGTAATTTCTGCACGGGTGGGAGAGGGGTTTTCAATCATACTATCCATCATTTGGGTAGCCACAATAACGGGACGAGACCTTTGGTTACATCTTTTGACAATATCTTTCTGTAGAGTTGGCAGGCGTTCCATAGGTACTTCAATCCCCAAATCACCTCTTGCCACCATGATAGCGTTCGACTCTTTGATGATGGCGTCGATGTGTTCGATTGCTTCGGGTTTTTCCACTTTGGCGATGGTTTTAGCGGGGTGATTGGCTGCGTTAATTTTCTTGCGTAGCCGTTTCATGTCTTTACCCGAACGGACAAAAGATAAGGCAATCCAGTTGACGGGTTGCGTTAAAATAAACGCCAAGTCCCGTTCGTCTTTTTCTGTCATGGATGGTAGTGAAATCGCTGTATTCGGTAGATTGACCCCTTTGTTGGAAGACAATTTGCCGCCAAATAGCACTTTGAGTTTTACCGTATCTATACCATTCGTCTCCACTACTTCAAATTCCAATTTACCATCATCTACCAATACTTTTTCTCCTACTTTTACGTCTTGAGCAAATTGGGGATAACTCATGTAAATCTTTTCCGCTGTTCCAATACATTCTTCGTTAACAAAAGTGAGAATTTGTCCTCTTTCCAAAGGTAGATGGTTGTCTTTAATCTTACCAACTCTGAGTTTGGGCCCCTGCAAGTCAGCCAAAATACCAATGTAAAGATTATGCTTTTCGTTGATATTAATAATATGACTGATAACTTTTAAGTGGTCTTCGTGCGAGCCGTGCGAGAAGTTAAGGCGGAAAATATTGACGCCTGCACTCGCTAGTTCTAAGAGTTTTTCGTAAGAATTACAAGCAGGGCCAACGGTCGCAACGATTTTTGTATTCTGATGGTCAACAATTTTCATAAAGACAATTTTGTAAGAAGGGATGATTATGAATGATAAATGATAAACGATGAATGATAAAGTGGACAAATTTACCAAAGAAGGATTAACAATTTAAACTTTAATCTCGTCGGAAAAGTCGCTTTAATTTACCTCAGGGCAATCGACGGCTAGCGCATCGAAAAGGTACTAAGTGTAAAAAGTACAATAATTATCGGCAAATGTACTTTTTATATAAGGAAATCAAAGAAAATGAGCTAATTTTTTTCAGTTGTCTGATAATGTTCAACGGAAAAAAAGAGAAAATTGTCAAAAATTTTGTTTTGACTACAAAAAATCACGGGAAACCAAATAAAATTGGCTGAAAGCCTTAATGGAATGTTAAAATTCGTGACAATCAATCTATGGGCCAGTCAATTATAGTGGGGATGTCCCGTTTAGAGAAATTGGCCTACTGGGCGAATCAAAAATTATTTTAAGAACAATTGTATTTTTTTTAAATGTATTGTTCTTTTATTCCCAGAAAGTTGATTGCTCGACAGTGAAAAAAAGAACTAAAACTTTTGGTTATCAAAGGACTTATGTTTTATTTTGCACTGCATTTAATTAATCTAAAGCGAAATAGATATGTCAAACGTTGCAGAAAAAATCACAAAAATTATTGTTGATAAACTAGGTGTAGAAGAGTCAGAAGTGGCCAAAGAGGCTAGCTTCACCAATGATTTAGGAGCCGATTCTTTGGACACAGTTGAATTGATTATGGAATTCGAAAAAGAGTTCGATATTTCTATTCCAGACGAAAGTGCCGAGAAAATTCAAACGGTAGGAGACGCCATCGAATATTTGGAAGAGCAAATAGCTTAATCCTACCTGCTTTCCAAAACGGCAAAAGACATTTTTGGGAAAGATAATAGTAGGCTTCTACCTTGAAGTGAATGCACGTTAAGTTTTGTATTTTTGTTTACTAAGTAAGCAATCATCGAGTAGTAACTTTTCTTTGCGCTAATTACGCTTTCGGGGACCCATTAAAAATTATTTTTCCTTCTACAAAACCGTAAAACAACTGACTAACTTGTCGATGTTTTGCGGTTTTGTCACTTTTGCATACCACTTTATTGCTAAAATTGTTCGTTGGACAGACCGTGTACCTTATACCGTTTACCGTAAACCGAATAAATTCTAATAAAATACATTTTTTCTAATGAAACGAGTCGTTGTAACTGGTCTCGGGGCGTTAACTCCCATTGGTAACACTTTGCAGGAATATGCGGAAGGGCTAAAAAATGGGGTAAGTGGCGCCAACGAAATTACGCATTTTGATGCTTCTGAGTTTAAAACTCAATTTGCTTGTGAAGTCAAAAACTTTCAACCCGAGACGTTAATTCATCGTAGGGAAGTTCGGCGAATGGATTTGTTTACCCAATACGGGATGTTTGTCGCCGAAGAAGCGATTCAAGACAGTGGAATGGACTTAGCACAATTGGATTTGAATGCTGTTGGAGTTATTTGGGGTTCTGGAATTGGTGGTTTGAAGACTTTAGAAACGGACGTAGCGGCGCACGCAGTGGGCAATGGTACCCCTCGATACAATCCATTTATGATTCCAAAAATGATACCCGACATTGCGGCGGGATTGATTTCTATCAAGTATGGATTTCGAGGACCCAATTACGCAACTGTTTCTGCCTGTGCTTCTTCCACTAATGCGATAATCGCCTCACTAGATGCCATTCGAATGGGGCGGGCCAAGGTCATGGTTACGGGAGGTTCGGAGGCAGTGACCACGATGACGGGAATTGGCGGATTTAATGCCATGAAGGCGCTTTCTACTCGAAATGAGGAATATAAAACAGCTTCTCGACCATTTGATAAAGACCGAGATGGATTTGTATTAGGAGAAGGAGGTGCCTGTCTGATTTTAGAAGAATACGAGCACGCCAAGGCGAGAGGAGCCAAAATTTACGCCGAAGTAGTCGGTGGAGGCATGACCGCCGATGCGCACCACATGACTGCGCCCCATCCCGAAGGACTGGGTGCTAGAAACGTCATGAAATTGGCACTAGCGGACGCAAAAATGAACCTTGAGGAAATTAATTACGTAAACGTTCATGGAACTTCTACTCCCTTGGGCGATACTGCGGAAGCTAAGGCGATAAAAGAGGTTTTTGGGGACCATGCGTACGCATTAAACATCAGTTCCACTAAGTCGATGACGGGACATTTATTAGGAGCTGCTGGTGCCGTAGAAGCCGTTGCGGGAATTTTAGCTATCAAAGATGGATTTATCCCACCTACCATCAATCACTTCACGGACGACCCCGAGCTTGACAATCGACTAAATTTTACCTTTAACGAAGCACAAGAAAAGCCCGTAAATGCCATGTTGAGCAATACTTTCGGGTTCGGTGGGCATAATGCCTCGGTAATTTTTAAGAAAATTTAAGTATTTTTTTGTAGATTGCATTGGTTTTATAGAATACCCATTATAAAGTAGGACGTATTATAAGAATTCGTTTTGTAACATATCGTAAAAATTGAAGAATAGAATTATTGGATTTTTATCAAACTTCTTGCTTTCGATATAGCCAAAATCTTACTGGAAAAAGTCACATTTATTGAACAGGAGCGTCGATTCTCGTAGGATGGTTTAAGTATTTTAAAAGAACTTAGCCGTAAATTGTACTTAACTTTTATCGCTTTCCTTAAAGTTCAGTTAAGTACAGTTTTGTTGACCATAACACTTTGCGGTGAAGCCGCATTCACCGCAAAGTGTTCAAGTTGTTTTAAAATACTCAAGCTAGATGTACTACATCAATCTGCCTACTTCCCCAAGTTTTTCTCTCCAACTATTTAAATGTTTGTAAAGAGCACAGCCTATACTTCATTTTAAGGCGCTCTCTTTAGCTTTTGTTTCAGTTTAAGTTTTTAGAAAATTGTAACTCTTTTTTGACCGTTCTTCCTTGTTTCAAAAACCGTCTTTTTACATTCCTGAGAAACGATAGAATCGGCGTCGCTGGATGTGCCTATCCACGCACACGAACTGTTCTTTATTCGACTGTATTGAACAATAGTTAAAATAACGTACATTTTTAAATGAACTGATTTTCAGTAATTTAAAGTGTCTTTAGCTATTGAAAAATGACTGACTTTGGCCAATATTAAATTTGGGGTCAACCCCAGTGCCTAGCCTCATTATATTTACAGCTGACGAACAACTTACTGGCAGAGCACAGACTGCTCCATTGAGTCAAAGTACAACGCTTAGGGTTCAATGGTCATTAATTTATTTTCTTAAACATTATTAAGTGTGGGTTTAATTAAGCAGATTTACAATTATTATTTTTCCAAGGACAAAGAATTTACCCATAGATTGAGAGGCATCACAGGCTTTATTCCTTCCAATTTATCGCTTTACAAGCTGGCTTTTTTCCATAAGTCCACTTCTTCACAAAAAGGCTACGCTATTCAAAATAATGAACGCCTAGAATATTTGGGGGATGCTGTTTTGGGGACTATTGTAGCGGAGTATTTGTTCAAAAAGTATCCCAATAGCAACGAGGGCTTTCTAACTAAAATGCGCTCAAAAATTGTCAAGCGGAAATCGCTCAACCAGATAGGCGATAAGATGGGCTTAGACGTATTGTTAGCCGAGTACAACAATACCCGATTGAGTCGGTCGATGTTGGGCAACGCCGTTGAGGCTTTGGTCGGAGCTATTTACGTCGAAAAAGGCTACGCCAAAACGAGGACGTACGTGATTAATAAAATCCTTCGTCGCTACTTAGATATTCACGAATTGGAAGTGACGGATGATAATTTTAAAAGCCAATTATTGGAATGGTCGCAGAAAAATGGCCATACGGTCGCTTACAAAGTTTTGGCCCGTTATAAGTTTGAGAAACGAGACCGCTTTAAAGTAGCCGTATTAGTAGATGGTGAAAAAGTCGGAACGGCGGACGACTTCAATAAAAAGAGTGCCGAGCAAATAGCTTCTGAAAGGGCATTGTCTCAATTGGGCATTCGTTCGGGAATCACGGCAGTCGTTGCCTAGTTTGTACTTGATAAAACTTCTACATCCTGTCTTTAAAACTTGCACCCGATTCCGTAACGGCTGAAAGAGCCAAAAAACTTACCTCAACTCGATATTGGAAAGACTTAGGGGGTAACGCTTCGTTCGTTTGGGGCGCTTGTAAAAGTAGTGGACTAACTTATTATAAGGTAGTTTTCAACCCAAAACAGGCCACTTTTTCCTGTAACTGTGCCAGTCGAAAATTTCCTTGCAAACACGGTTTAGCATTGTCTGTCTTATTGGCGGAACAACCCGATGCCTTCGTGGTATGTGAAACACCACCCGATTGGGTACAGGTGCGATTGGACAAAGGAATGCCGACCAGTAAGGAATTGACACCCGAAGAAAAACAAGCCAAAGCTGAACTTCGACAAAAAGCCTTTTCTAAGCGTTTGGCCCAAATGATGGCTGGACTGATAGAGTTGGAAAATTGGTTGCACGATACGCTTCGACAAGGCTTGGCGGTATTAGAGCAACAATCCTATTCCTACTGGAAAGACATCTCGGCCCGCATGTACGATGCTAAGTTAGGGGCTATTGGCAAACGCCTACAAGCCATTCCGCTACTCATTGGCGCTGGCGATAAATGGCCCAACCAAGTCTTAGCCGAACTCACCTCCTTTTATCTATTGATACGTGGATTGCGTAAAATGGAAGAATTGCCACTTAATATCCAACAAGATTTACTGACCGTTGCGGGCGTGACTACTCGGAAAGATGACTTGTTTCAATATGGTCAAACCGTTAAAGATACTTGGATGGTATTGGGGCAAACGGAAGGGGTAGAAGATAAATTGAATTTTCGGAGAACGTGGTTGTTAGGCCATGAGACAAAGCGTTACGCATTAGTACTTGATTATGCGTTTGGAAATGCTGCCTATCCTGCGCATTACGTACTAGGAAGTGTATTCGTGGGAAAAGTTGTCTTTTATCCTTCCAACTCACCGTTGCGAGTTGCCGTCAAAGAAAAATTAGTCCTAGACCGACACGTCAAGCGAATCGTTGGCTTTCCTTCCTTCGCCGAATATCTCGACTTTTATGCGCAAAATTTGGCAGCCAATCCTTGGCAGCTTGCTTTTCCCTGTTCTATTGAATCCGTTAGACCATTTTACGAAAAGGGCCAACTCATTTTGATTGACCAAGAGCAACAATTAATTCCAACTTTAGTGGAAGAAACTAACCTTTGGAAAATCGTCGCTATTAGTGGTGGAAAACCTATTCATGTTTTCGGAGAATGGACGGGTGAGCAACTTCTCCCTCGCAGTATTTCTATTGACAACCGCTACACTAGTTTGTAAAGATTGGCATTGAAATTGTAGCCTACGTAATCATCAACCCTCCTTTCATTCCCTCCCTGCATTACCAACTTCTCAAGGCGCAACCCCACTTTTTACTATTAAAACAACCACCTTACTATGTTTACTAGACGTGTGATTTCAGTTGGCACCTCTTTTTTATTCTTGTCTATTCTTCTAACGACAACCTTACAAGCACAGCTATATACCAAATTGCAATGGATGCCCGAAGATAATCTATGGGGGGTCTTCGTAAAAACGGATTCAACGGTGCAACCAAGTCAAAATATTTTATTGGGTTCCGGTCAAGTGACGGTGGTAGCTCCGACGGGGTTTGTCATAGAAAATATGACGAGTTATATGGGGGCTTGGTCGCAAAATGCTCGGGCGAACCAACCTATTGAAAATACGGAAAAAGATTATATTTCTTTTGGAATACGCATTAGCGAACCCATCACGGAATTGGGACGCTTTGGCGAAACGCTCATTTTAACCTTTTCTACGACGGCGGATGCTTGTCCTTCTTCGTTGTACTTGATTGAAGACGATGACCCTTTTGTATCTGAAAGTCCTAATTCGCTCAACACCAATCCGGGCAATGACTTACAAATGGTCGATTTGGGCAACGCTGGGTCTATTTATCGGTATATGGGCAACTATGATTTGGATAGTTGGGACTGTCGTTCTACCAATATTACGACTAGCTTAAAAGATTTTGACCGACCGCAGTTGATAAAGGTATTTCCCAATCCTTTTCGGGAAGAGTTGGTATTTGAACTTGTTGACCGAAGCCAGCGAATGGATTTGCAAATTGAATTACACGACAATATAGGTAGGACCATTTTAACTCAACCCATGACCGATTCTCGAATGACCATCAACGTAGCAGAAGGGGACGCACTCTATTTTTATAAGATAACCAATGCTAAAACGAAGCAACTAATTGACTCGGGAAAGCTTATAAAAAGGAGTACGAAGTAGCAATGAACAATGAAGAATATGGTTCTTAAAAACCGATATCATTCATCATTCATCAATTAATCAAGACCATTTTTATAAAAAAGAAAGGGCGATGCTTCAAACATCGCCCTTTTATGTTAACTATCTCAATAAAGCAATTTTTAATTTTGATGATTCTCTCTCTTAAATTGCTTAGGGTAGTAGGATTTATCAAAAAGTAAAAAAGGGAGAATAGTTTTTTAGGATATATACAGGGTTATAAAAGTGCTTAGGATGAAGAAGTATGCTTTAATTCTCCCTTCGAATACAAAGATATAGGTAAGTAGGGGGGGATGAAACCCCATAAATATGGGGTTAATGGTCAAAATTGATTTGTGAGTAGAAGCATAGCAATTAATATTACTTTAACTTTGACCTTATGAAAAAATATTTGATTCTTTTTTGTTTGATGCCCATTTCCCTTTTTGCACAGCATTTTGAAGCGGGACTAATGGTTGGTGCTAGTAATTATTTGGGGGATTTATCTGGTAATTCTAGCACTATTTATTTGTCCGAAACGAAACTAGCAGCGGGAGCTTTTGCCAAATACAATGTCAATCATTTGCTAGCTTTGCGCGCTCATTTTAACTACGCTTCCGTTTCGGGAGCAGATAATAATTCGGGTAATCGAGCTATCATTGACCGTAATTTGAGTTTTCAATCTAATGTTTACGAATATGGATTAGTGGGTGAATTTAATTTGCTAGGCTATCAGCCTTATAATTACGAATCGACTTTTTCTCCCTATCTATTCGGTGGAATTGCGCTATTTCAGTTCAATCCACAGGCGGATTTGAATGGTCAATTGTACGATTTGCAGCCACTCGGTACGGAAGGACAAAACCTAGCCGCTATTCCCGAACGAACGCCTTACCAAACGAGTGGCGTCGCTATTCCATTTGGCTTGGGCTTCAAATACACTCTGACCGAATCGTTAAATCTCGGTTTCGAAATTGGTGCTAGAAAACTCTTTACGGATTACCTTGATGATGTTAGTTTGACCTACCCCGGTAACGCCGCTTTTGCCGCAGAAGGCGCCTCTTTAGAAGTTATCCAATTGAGCAACCGCAACCTTAGTGCAGTAGATGTACCCGAAGGCACCGCCCGAGGTGATGATAATGCCAACGATTGGTATTTCATAGCCGGTTTTACTATTTCCTACAATTTTTTGGATAACGGCTTGATTGGTGGTCGAAAACGGTCGGGAAAGAAAACGGGCTGTCCTACTTTTTAGGAGTAGGTGGAGAGGTTGAAAGGCTAAGAGGTTGATAGGTCGGTAGGTATTTGGGGTTAAGGGGGCTGATAAGGTTCATGAGGTTAATAAGGCTAATGAGGTCTTGCCCCATGAACCTTATCAGCCTTATAAACCCCATAAACCTTACAAACCCTGTAAAGACCTTTCCTAATCGCACCAAACCATCAAATTGACTCACCGTACCCCTTAACCTTTAAGCCTCTCAACCTCTACACCTTTACACCTCTCAACCTTTCTAGCATGAAAGAAGCACCCAAGTGTATTTTATTCGATTGTGACGGCGTATTAGTCGATAGTGAACCCATTACCGCTAGAGTACTAGTCGAAATGTCCCAAGCTATTGGCATTGACATTGACGTTGATTTTGTGGAGCAGCGTTTTTTAGGCAATTCATGGGCGGGCTGCGCCGCTATTTTAGAAGAAGAAGGAGGGAAAAAGCTACCCGATAATTTCGAGCAAGAATACCGCCACTTATCTTCCGAAGCCTTCAAAAAAGAAATACAGCCCATTCGAGGTATTCCCGAATTGATTGACCGCTTAACCATTCCTTTTGCGGTAGCTTCCAGTGGCCCTACGGCTAAAATTCGACTTAATTTAGGGTTAATCGGATTGCTCGACCGTTTCGAAGAAAATATTTTCTCCTGTTGGGACCTACAAAAATGGAAGCCCGACCCCGCCATTTATTTACACGCTGCCGAAGTGATGGGCTTTGCGCCAAAAGACTGTATGGTTGTGGAAGATAGTATTTTTGGGGTGAAAGCGGGGCTGGCGGGCGGTTTTCGAACGGTGGGTTACGCTTCACCGCATACGGAAGAGGCGCTACAAGAATTGGGAGCAGAAGTGATTTATGAAATGGAAACGCTCCACGAAATGGTGCCCGTTCGGTAATGAATTGGTTGTATTCATTTGAGTGTGTTACAAATTAGTGGAAATCAAATATCATAGTTCAAAAATCATATATCATATATCTGTCTGAACGGGAAAAATTAGGTAGATATATGATTTCTGATATATGAATTTTCAAGCACATTAAAGTTCCACTAAAATGTAACACACGCTATTCATTTTTAACTTTAGTCCCATCTACCAGATATTCTAGCGGAAAGCAAAATCTAAAATCGTATATCAAAATTCAAAAATCATATATCTACTTGATTGGATTTTAGATATACGGTTTTGGATTTTAAAATTTTGATTTGTCAAATACTAGCAAAAAGTAGGTATTGTCATTTTTTGTTGTTCAGAAAAACACCGACCAAACGAGAAAGCGCATCTCCCTACTGTATCCACTAACCGCACAGAGAGCTTCCAACCCACACTTTTCACCATTGTATCACCCTTCAAAAATCGACAATATGAGCAACTACACTGGAATCTGGCTTTCTTTGCTGCTACTTCTTTCCGCTTGTTATCAAAATGATAAGGCTTACTCCGAATCAGTTGAGTTGGAAGAATATCAAGTAGGTTTTGAACCGCCGCCACCGCCACCGCCTCCATCAGAGAACGCTGTAACGGCTAAAAGACAACTACCCGAAGTGCTGCCAAAAGCGAGTAAAATCATCAAAGATGGAGAGGTCTTGGTTGAGGTAACCAATCTAATAGCAGCCAAAGTACAATTGGACAGTACGCTCACCGATTACGGCGCGTATTACGAGAGAGAAAATTTTCAACAGTTACCCTACCGTTCTGTTTATCATTTGACCATCCGTATTCCTAGCGGAAAATTTGAGAATTTTTTAAATATCATCGAATCTGAAACTGGAAAAGTAGTTAATAAAACCATCACCGCTAGAGACGTAACCGACGAATACGTGGATATTTCTATTCGATTGCAAAACAATAAAAATTACTTGAATCAATACCAAGCCTTACTCAAAAAGGCGTCGAGTATCAAAGATATTTTGGAGATTCAAGAAAAGTCTCGAATAATCGAAGAAGAGATTGATAGTCGCACGGGACGATTGAAGTATATGGATGATAAAGTCCGCTTTAGTACTTTACGATTGGAGTTATATCAAGAAATAGAACCGATAAAAGTAGAAAAAAGCCGAAATTTCGTAGCCCAGTTAGGCCGCTCTTTCAAGAACGGAATCGACGGTTTTCTGGATTTTTTACTAGCAGTCGTCAGCATTTGGCCATTTATCCTACTTATTGGCGCACTACTTTATTTTCGAAAAAGGATTCGGTGGAAATTTTGGAAAAGATAGTTTATGAAAATATACCTTATTCGGCATACGCAACCTGACGTTGCCAAAGGCATTTGTTACGGAAGTACGGACCTCGACGTAGCCGATTCGTTCGATGACGAAGCGGCGGCAGTAAAGGCCGTCTTACCACTCATCACGCCTACTACTAAAATCCTATCGAGTCCTTTAATACGTTGTCGTAAACTCGCCGAATTTATTGCCGAAGGGCACCCCATTGCGGTCGAACCACGGTTAACGGAAATTAGTTTTGGTGACTGGGAAATGCAGCCTTGGAAATCCTTTGGTAGAGAAGTTCTATTGGAATGGAAAGCCAACTTTGTTCATACGCCCTGCCCCAACGGTGAATCCTTTCAATCCGTTTTTGACCGAGCTAAATCTCTCTACGAGGAAGTGATTCAAATGAAGGCAGAACAAGTTTTTTTAGTGAATCACTCGGGGGTGATTAGAGCATTTCTATGTTTATTGACGGATATTCCCTTGGAAAATGCTTTCGACGAGCAGTTTGGCTTCGGCGTTGTTTTTGAAATAGAAAAAGGGCAAGTAAAACGCTTGAAATAACCCAACCTTTGATGCCTTTTTTGCCGTCTTTATAGGTAGTTCAAAACATCAATAACCAAAAAGAAAAATATGAAAAAATTAATAATAGGTTTACTCTTTGTCATGACATTTGGTAGCTGTGGAGAAGAGATAGATTGTTGCGCAATGCCTCCTATGGACAGTTTATTTGCCTCACAAAAAGCGAAAGGGTGCAGTTCTTTTTACGTTTTTAAGGAAAACAGACAAGAGGGGCTCCACCTCGCAGTAAAAGGCGACCGAGACGAACTGCAATTGAGCGAAATGGCACAAGTTTTTGACCTAAAGACGGCAGATTTAACGGTAGAATTATTAAAATTTGAAGGCGAAATTGGTCAATATGCCTGCGATGATGTTGTCGGTGATGAAGGAACCGTTGAACAGACTTGGGTTGCCGCAGAAGGCCAAGCGACGTTGCAAATCCTTGAAGATAGTATTTCTGTACAGTCGTGGGAAACGACTTATCGGTTACAAGTTAAGTTAAAAAATATCCGTTTGACGGCTGAGAATAAAGACGATGTCCGAATAGATGAAGTATTATTTGAAGATGTATATGTAGGCTGGCTTCCTGGCTAATGCTACACTTGTACTTTCTTTATTGCATCGATTCTATTCAATAACAATCACATGTTCCACCCAATTCTTATTCGAATCTGATAGGGCTGTTTCCGTAGCATCCAAGTCGGTAGTAGAGGCCTGTACGAAATAAGTCCCTGGTGTCTGAATGATGACGCCCTTTTTTTCGAACGTAAATTGGTCGGCGATGTGTGCGTGTCTTTCCACCAATTTAGTAACAACCACTCCCTGCACGTCAACGATTTCTACCTTTATATTGTGGACTATTTTTTCCGTTCGCACATAATCCACAATCACATCAAAAGGTGTTCCCGCCAAAATCTTCGCATTATCCGTAGGCGAAAGGATAGCGACCTCTACTTCGTAGGGTTCGGGTGCTTCGGTTCCATTATTTTTATCGCAATTGCTAAGTAAGACCAATAGTAAACTCATCGTCAATAACAAAAGTGGTTGTATCTTTTTCATCATAATTCCTTAATTTTTCCTACCTTTAGGGACCCTCTACCAATATTAAAATCTGTTGTATGAAACTGAAAATTGTGAAATCACTCACTGCTCGTGTTGATAAAGGCAATCGAGTAGCTGTTGCACTGTTATTGCTATCACTAGCACTCTTTAGTTGTCAGTCCGAACCAACGGACCCACCCTTAATTAACGTTGCTGACCAAGACCGCATTGTTCTTATTGGCAATAATCTCTGTTCTCGAATGTTAAATTTCGGTACTTTCGAGACGGAAATGCACGTTCGCTACCCAAATAATCAACTGTTCGTCAGAAATATGTGTGATGGGGGAAATACGCCCGGTTTTCGACCTCATTCAGCTCGCTTTTCGCCTTGGGCCTTCCCCGGTGCCGAACGATTCCAAGACGAATTGGCCCAGTTTTCCAATAGTCAAGGACATTACGAAACGCCTGACCAATGGCTGACTCGACTAGAAGCAGACATTGTTTTAGTTTTCTTTGGGTATAATGAATCCTTCGAGGGACCCGATGGTATTGAAAATTTCAAAGGTGAGTTAGACGCTTTTCTACAACACACTTCGATGCAAAAATACAACGGGGAAAGCGAATCGCAACTAGTACTGGTGTCGCCCATAGCGTTTCAAGATTTATCCGATAAATTTGATTTGCCCAACGGTGAAAAGGAAAACGCCAACTTGGAACTTTACACAAAGGTAATGGCTGAGGTAGCCGCTAAAAATGAGGTGCCCTTCGTGGACGTTTTTCATCCCACTCAGCAATGGTTTGCCGAAGGCACTCAGTTGACCATTGACGGAGCACAGTTGAATGCGGAGGGCTACGAACGGTTTGCGCAGTTGATTACTAACAAAATCTTCGGGACTTCCGATGCTATTGCCGACGATAATCGGGAGTTGATACACAATGCCGTAATGGAAAAAAACTGGTTCTGGCACGACGACTACAAAAGTCCTAATGGCGTCCACGTTTTCGGAAGAAGATACGACCCTTTTGGTCCGCAAAACTACCCCGACGAAATCAAAAAAAAGCGAGAAATGACGGCCATTAGAGACCGTGCTATCTGGGCGGCTGTCAAAGGGGAGACAATGGATTTGGCCACTGCGGACGCTAATACACATACGCTAAAACCCGTCCCTACCAACTACGTAACGGGTGGTGATGGTATGGGCGAAGAAAGATATTTGTACGGAGACGAAGCCGTCGAGACCATCAAAACGGCACCAGGGTATAAAATCGAACTGTTTGCTAGCGAAAAAGAATTTCCCGACTTGGCCAATCCTGTCCAATTGTCCTTTGACAACAAAGGGCGACTTTGGGTAGCGGTCATGCCAACCTATCCGCACTACCGACCGGGTGATGCTAAACCCAACGATAAGTTAATTATTTTGGAAGATACGGACGGAGATAATAAAGCCGATAAACAGATTACTTGGGCGGATAATTTGCATATACCCGTAGGTTTCGAATTGGCACCCGAAGGGGTTTACATCTCTCAGGGTACAAATTTGAAACTGTACACTGATACGGACGGTGACGATAAAGCAGATACGCAAGAAATCATATTTAGTGGTTTTGATGACCACGACACACACCATACGATTAGTGCTTTTTGTGCGGACCCATCGGGGGCTATCTACATGGGTGAAGGTGTTTTTTTACACACGAACGTTGAAACTCCTTACGGCCCCGTTCGGGCGACTAATGGTGGTTTTTATCGGTTTAGTCCGCAGCGCCGACATCTTGAAAGAACCGCACAGGTTGCCATTCCTAATCCTTGGGGCATTGCATTTGACCGTTGGGGACAAAATATTTATACCGAAACCTCTGGCCCTTCGGTTAGATGGATGTTGCCCGGGTCGGTGAAACCTCGATATGGCATGGCGAACCATAAAGGCAAAGAGTTGGTAGAGGCGGAACATCAAGTGCGACCAACTTCTGGCTTGGAATTCATATCAAGTCGCCACTTTCCAGATGAAGTGCAGGGAGATATTATCTTAAATAATGACATAGGTTTTTTGGGAACCAAACAGCACCAAGTGCTAGACGACGGTGCGGGTTTTAAGTTCAAGTTTCGTCAAGATTTAATTACGGGGAGTGACCCCAATTTCCGACTCGTCGATATGGAATTCGCACCCGACGGCTCTCTATATTTTTTAGATTGGCACAATGTACTAATTGGCCACATGCAGCACAACGCCCGTGACCCGTTGCGTGACCACGTACACGGTCGGGTATATCGCTTAACGTATCCCGCTCGCCCTTTGGTGAAACCCGCTAAAATTGCGGGAGCAACTATCGAAGAACTCTTAGATAATCTAAAGCTACCCGAATATCGAACCCGTTATCGCACTCGTCGTGAGTTGCGGGCAAGAGACGCCGATGCGGTCCTAGGAAAATTAAAAACTTGGGTGGCCAATTTGGACAAAAGCGAAGCGGAATACGAACATCACTTGTTAGAAGGCCTTTGGGTAACTTGGGCACTCAATCGGGTAGATGGGGATTTATTAGAGCAGGTGCTGAATGCGCAAGATTTTAGGGCGAGGGCATCGGCCGTTCGAGTGCTACGGTATGCTGGTCACCAAATCTCCAATCAAACGGAGTTGCTGACCAAAGCGGCGGCGGACGAACACGGCCGAGTGAGGTTAGAGGCGGTTGTGGCAGCTTCGTGGTTGCCAAGAGATGAAGGGCTTCAAGTGGCAGAAGAGGGTAAAAAGCACCCCATTGATGAATGGGCGAAATATGCCTACGAAACGGCCGAAGCGCACTTAAATGACCGAAATGTACCTAAACCCCCCAAAGAAAAACTACGAACCAATCTTCTGGGTGAACCTCGAAAATTATTCTACTTAGGTAAAGAGGTGTACGAACGAGAAGCCCACTGTGGTACGTGTCACCAAGAACACGGTCAAGGACTAGCTGCTGCGGGTTATCCACCCTTGAAGCAGTCTAAATGGGTGACCGAAGACAAGGAACGATTGATTAAGTTAACCCTTCACGGACTTTGGGGACCCATCGAAGTCTTGAATCAAAAATACGAAGGGAATGTTCCTATGACCGCTTTCGGCAAATTACTAGAAGACCGAGAAATAGCGGGTGTTTTGACTTTTATTAGAAATAATTTTGGCAACAAAGCTGACCCCATTACGCCCGAAGAAGTGGCTAAAGTGAGAGCCGAAACGGAGGGGCAAGAAGGGTTTTATAGAGCGGAGGAATTATTGGAAGCGCATCCGCATCTGTAGAATTATTGTATGGCTATATTGTTGGTAAGTTCTCAATGTTTTTCAGGATGACTGGATAACTTCCCGCCGTGCCTGTCTGGGTTATCCAGTAAATTGGTGACTAAATTTATCTAGTAATGGGAAATTACTGGATAATCCATACGACCATTGAGAACTTACATATTATGGTTATAATATTTTGTAAAACAACAATATAACCGTTTAACAATATAGCCATCAAGCAACAATTCTATTTTAACTGCGAGGACAATTTCGATTTATCCGATGATTTTTGACCTACCCCATATCTCTAATCCATCTCCGCCAACAGCCGTTCAATATCGCCCATAAAAGCGGTCACCTCTTCCGCATCTGTACCATCACAAAAGGCCCGAACGTGTCGATTTTTATCCACTAAAATTAGCCGACCACTGTGGTCAAATCCACCCGGTGCGCTTTCATCTTCAATAGCAACGCTAAAATAATCGTCGGCAATATCATAAATCTCGTCTTTTTCCCCTGTAACAAAATGCCATTTGGGGGGGCTGACCTCCATGTTGGTAGCGTATTCGTGCAGACGCTCAACGGTGTCGTATTTGGTATCAATAGAGTGGGACAGGAGTGCTATTTTCGGTTCCTTCTCAAAGCGTTCGTGAATCCGCAACATCTGTTTTTTGACCTTAGGGCAAATCGTTGGACAAGAAATAAAAAAGAAGTCCACGACGTACGCTCGGTCGGCAAAAGTAGCATTCGTAACCGTTTGACTATCTTGATTGATAAACTGAAAATTGGGGATTTGGTGGTAAATCGTGTCGCCTGTTGCCGTTATATCCTTGTTACCAATGATGGGCAAGGGACCTGTCGGCGGTTGGCTGCAACTGATAACGAGAAGAGATAAAAGGATGGTTAAAAATTTTGTTATAGACATAATTTTGAGTAGTTTAATTTTTTAGATATAATGAATTTTTAGGCTATCGGTCTAGGGTTGACGGTAAACGATTCCTGGTCAGAACCAAACAAACTGCGAGTCAATGGATGATAATTGGTTCACTTTCATTAGTTTACAATGTTACACGGGTAGTCACTTTTTACGATTAGTGATTTACCCTTAATCAGATAGGAGCGACCGCTTTTTAAAATAGAAAATAGCTATAATGTAAGCCGCTACTCCTTTTCGCTAAGGAGTCCTTGTCCGACCTCAATACCTTCTAACATCAAACGCTTCACTTCGGCCACTTTTTTTTGTTCTTCTTTAAGATAATCCATCGCTACTTGATGTTCCATTTTAGCCACTTTTCTCATGGGTTTAAAATTGCGCATCCAATCCATCATGGATTCTTGCGCCGCTTCGATTTTGGTAATCGCAGCTTGCTGGGCCTCAGTAGATGTTTGTTTTTTGAGTTGTTTTTCTAGTTTGTGCAACTCGCCCATTTTGGGCATCACCTCGTCGTGGACGACCATTACTTCGTCCCAAAGTTGTTGTTGCTCGCTGTTGTACTCTCCGCAAGCTGTTAGGAAGATACTTGTTAGAAGGAATGTTGAAAATAGATAGATTATATTTTTCATGATAAATTTTTGAAGGTTGTTTGTGATTAGTGATTCGTTATTAGTGACTAGTAACCAGTGACTAGTGTCGCTTGGCGTTTATCCAAGCTATCAATCAACGGCTGTGCGCCCGCATCGTACATCATCTTCATCATTTGATAAGCAACGAATCCCGTTTTATTGGGCGTTCCGCCCGCAATGGGTGGTGCGGGGTCGTACTCCATATCGAGCATAATGCCTTGAGTGTAGCGCTCGCCCCAAATATCGTTGAGGATGGCCAGTGCCATATCCATACCTGCCGTCACACCCGCCGAAGTCCAATATTTCCCGTCTTGCACGTAGCGGTCATCGACAAAAGTAGCGCCGTATTTTTCGAGCATTGCTTCCCGTTCGTACCAATTGGTCGTTGCTTTTTTTCCTTGGAGCAAGCCCGTAGCACCCAATATCCAGCCCCCTGTACAAACGGAAGTCGTGTAAGTAGTTGTTTGGTCAATTTGCCGAATCCAATCCAGTAATTTTTCGTCGTAGGCAGCAGTAATGGTACCGACGAATCCACCTGGAATTACTAAAATATCTAGTTGGTCAACGGAATCAATGACTGTATCGGGAACTACTTTCATGCCTTTGACCGTCGTGAAATTGCCCGATTGAAGGGCAATTAACTGCGTTTTGGCCCCCATGATGCTGCTCAAAACGTATTTCGGACCCATAAAATCTAAATCATTGACGCCGTCATACACTAGAATACCGATGCTGCGAATTTGTTTGCTGGGTTTACCCAAAAACATATCCATGACCAAACCGTGATTCGTCTCGGTCGTTTCGGCTAGTTTTTCGGCCTCCAATTTATCCGCTTCGGTCTGACCAATTAGAGGTGGCGGCGCAGATTCAGTTTTAGTAGGTTGACAGCTAAATACGGTCAACAAGAATAGAAGGTAGATAGCTATTGAGAAGATTAATTTTTTCATTAGACTTTATTATAAATTAGGTTTAGTGATTCCAGCACTCGAAGTGCTGGAACCACTTTCCCTACGAAAAATTTCAGAATAAACACTATTAGTTGTGCTGTGAAATGTGAAAGCTTTGGAAAATAGTATTTATTGGGGCTTTGGCGTCCGCTAGACTTTAGAGCTTGTTTAAAAATCCATTAATTGGCTTCTTTTTCCTTAATCATGGAAATTTAGACAAACTCTTTGTGAATTTACCGAGGGTATTCCTACACTATGTGACCAATAGTGTAAAACTAGGAAAATGTGAAATTTAAAATTACAAATGTAAAATTTAAAAGTATTGACAATCAATAAGTTAAACTTTTGAAAATGTAAGTTTATTTTTTTACTGTTCCCTATTCCTTAGATAAACTACAATGTTTAGGTACGCTTGTTGCGACCAGTAATTACAATGGGAATTGCATAAAAAAGTGATTTCAAAAATTGACTTCAGCGAGGTCGCACATTATTTAGATAGGACCTAGCTGAGGTCAGTTATCTAGAAAAATTAGCGACATACTAAATAGGTTAGACCTCTCTGAGGCCCTAAAAATCACTTTTTTATCCAGTTTTGTAGTATAAAGGAATAGGAACAACTAGGAGTTAACTAACCACGGTGGGCGAAAAATATCCATCAACCAGTCACTAGTTCGGAAAGCGTCGTAGAACGAAAGGAGCGGTTGGGGTGAGAAAGTAGTTGTGCGGTTAGAAAATAGTAACGTCGGAGAAAAGATGAGTGTAATGTCAATAGCAGACTGCACAAATGGAAATTTCTCCTGCTGTTGTTGGTTGTCAACGATACTTTTCACTAAGACGCAGGTAGCAGCACACAATTCTTCGGGTGAAAACCGATTAATGCACCGAGTTTCGCTGAGGGAATCTTGGTTCAATTTGAAAAGAGCAAAAGTGACTAAGTCTTTCGTTGCGACGAACAGTATTAAACTACTTAAAAATATGGAAAGACCCTTTTTCACATTGTAAAAGTAAGTGAATTTAAAATTTGACCTAGTTCGTTGAGTATTTTTTTACATAAAAAGAACAGTTTGGCTTCTTCTAACTAATCCGACTCCAAGCCTTGTACTTTTGTCCCTGTGTCTTCATGTACCAATTCAAACGACCATTAATCGGCTTCTCTAAATTAGGGTCTTGGTCCAGTATTCGGTTGGCCACTTCCCGAGCGATTTGTAAAATGCGTTGGTCTTTGGACAAGTCGGCTAATTTAAAATTCAAAACGCCACTTTGTTGGGTACCTTCCATGTTGCCCGGGCCGCGCAACTGTAAGTCGGCTTCGGCAATTTTAAAGCCGTCATTGGTGCCCGTCATGGTCTGAATCCTCGACCGTGCCTCCTTACTTAGCTTGTAGCCAGTCATCAAAATACAGTAAGATTGTTCGGCGCCTCGACCGACTCGTCCTCGCAATTGGTGCAATTGGGACAGGCCAAATCGCTCGGTATTTTCAATAATCATCACCGATGCGTTCGGGACGTTTACCCCCACTTCGATAACGGTAGTAGCCACCATGATTTGCGTTTCTCCGTTGACGAAACGCTGCATTTCGAAGTCCTTATCCTTGGGTTTCATGCGTCCGTGGACGACGCTAATTTGATAATCGGGCATTGGAAAATCGCGCAGCAGCAATTCGTAGCCATTTTCGAGATTTTGTAAATCTAATTTTTCGGATTCCTCAATTAAAGGAAAGACGATATAAATCTGCCGGCCTTTGGTGATTTCTTCTTTCATAAAGCCAATCACTCGGAGCCGATGACCTTCATTTCGATGAACCGTTTTGATTTCTTTTCGACCTGGGGGGAGTTCGTCAATTACCGAAACTTCCAAATCTCCGTAGAGCGTCATTGCCAGCGTTCTCGGAATGGGGGTGGCGGTCATGACCAAAATATGGGGTGGACTCGGCTTGCTTTTTTGCCACAGTTTGGCGCGATGTTTTACACCAAAACGATGTTGTTCGTCGGTAATGGCTAAGCCTAAGTTTTTGAAAACCACCCAGTCTTCTATCAAAGCGTGGGTGCCGATTAGAATATCAATGTCACCTTTTTGTAGTTTTTCTAATAACTCCTTTCGTTTTTTTCCCTTTACACTTCCCGATAAAAAACCGACTTCTATATCCATCCCTTCCACGTATTCTCGGATGCCCGCATAGTGTTGCTGCGCCAAAATCTCGGTGGGAGCCATCAGGCAAGACTGGTAACCATTGTCCAAAGCGATGAGCATGCACATGAGACCAACAATGGTCTTGCCGCTACCTACGTCCCCTTGCAAAAGGCGGTTCAATTGCCCGCCAGAACCCAAATCTCGACGAATCTCTTTGATGACCCGTTTCTGAGCGCCCGTTAGTTCGAAGGGTAATTTCTCGTTATAAAAAGTGAGGAAATTTTCGCCAATAGCGGGGAAGGGAATTCCTTTGACCGTTGCTCTTCTTCGACCTCTAATTTGTAGTAAACGGAGCTGTAAAAAAAATAATTCTTCGAATTTTAATCGCTTTTGCGCTCGTTCTAAGTCCCGTTGATTTTTGGGGAAATGAAGGTTTCGGATGGCTTCAAATCGGCCGGGGAAATTAAATTTTTCGATTAAATAGTTGGGTAGGTTCTCTCGTACGTCCACTTCGTTGATTTGCTCAAAAAGCACTTGCATCAATTTTCGTCTTCCTTTGGCATCCAAGCCTCTAAGATTTAGCTTCTCCGTGCTCGGATAGACGGGGGCAAACGAGGTGGCTTTTTTCACGCCTTCGGCCGTAACTGCTTCCATTTCGGGATGGGGCAGGCTAATTTTGCCTTTGAAATTGTTGATTTTTCCGTAGGCCACGTACTCGCCGCCGACCTGTAAACTTTTCTGCAACCAATTCGCTCCTCGAAACCAAACCAGTTCGATAACCCCCGTATCGTCTCGGAAGCGTCCTACTAATCTTTTCTTGCGTCCATCGCCCGCCGTTTCCAATCGTCGTAGTATACCTCTAATTTGTACCGTCTCCGATTCTTCGTTGAGGTCTTTTATTTTGTGAAATTTCGTTTTATCGACGTATCGAAAAGGGAAACTCATTAGTAAATCCCGAAAAGTGTAGATACTAAGTTCCTTTTTTAATAAGTCTCCTTTGGTGGGGCCAACGCCCTTCAAAAATTCGATGGCTTTGTCTAAAACCGAGTTTGTTTGCATAATCTTCTAAAAAAGAGTGTAGTAGTTTAGCGGAAACAATAATTTATAAAAAAATATATATAAAAACTTGACTTAACTTTAAATCATCCCTACATTTGTTGAACCGATATTAAGCATCTAAGTTAATAATTTTTTTACTCTTAAACGGATGCACTATGAAACAGTTTTTACACCCTCAGTTAAGCAACAATACACTCTTACCTAATCTCAAACTTCGCTACAAAAATAGTTGTTCTCGTCCTTGATTGATTCAATCGTAGGCACTTTTCTATTCGTACTTATGTACGCTAATTCTGGCCATCCAGTAATTTTCCAAAAACCGTTCTAAGAAATTTTTTTACGAATCATTATTTTGGTTAAAAAACGACGTAGATAAATTTTACCGATTTGTCGAAGTCGAATTTTAGATAATACGGAAGTTGTCTGTCTGTAATATTCTTGTAACGAGGATAAGATTGAAAACTTTATATCGTTAAGCGGTTGATTATCAGCAAGGTGGTTTTTGGAAAAACTTGCACGAGTCAGCTAGAAATAAATGTAGAATTATTTAATTTATGGATAATTAACATATATTGGCTTAGTTTTTGGTACTTTTTAACTTG
>JBCCQK010000025.1:0-32404 GCA_039024375.1 Bacteroidota bacterium | reverse complement strand
GTATTTGTTACTAAAAGTGTGTTAGTGTAGATTGTTGTTTTGGTCTTTAGGATTTCAGAAAAGTGGAGTAAATTTAAGTGAGTTATTTTACTTAATTTTAAAGCTGCTAATTTTATTATATAGGGAAGAAGTGCACTCGCATGATTAAATCCTCTTAAAATCGAGTTATTTGGCCTTAAAATTAATTTATCGACTAACTAAGAAATCCCTCAAACTAAAAATGAATTTAATTATGGTACAAGCACCCGTAGTTCGTTCGACTAGATTTCTTAATCGGTTTGTTGCATTCTATCTTACTCAATAGCCCATTTTTACAAACAGTTTCATTGTCAAAATGTAGCTTTTTTTTACTTTTGTAACCGTCCTACAACTACTGAAAAGTGGTCATTCCGTTCAAAAATTTGCTTTTTCAAAAACCAATTTACGGATGTTCTTATCTTGGTAGTAGTCGTTTTTTGAATTGATTTTGTCTAAAAAAATGGAGGGTAATGCCAAGGTGCGAATTATCAAAACGGATAACTTCACATTCTTCTACTCGGTTTATCATCCCCAAAGTAATGTCTTTCGTGACGAGATAGTTGGTCAAAATCTTCAAATCCTTGATTTCGGTGAGGGGTGAATCCGTAAAATTTAGCTTAGTAGATAGGGTAGGAGCGTGTTATTTTTATTAGCCGATAGCCCCCAAATTTGATTTAATTGTCGCTATTGAAAAAGATAAGATAGTGGCAGTTTGCTTGACTATTGTTCATGTTATCCAACGGCGGTAGAGTGGAGTAGGGTAAGGGCTGCTACTATCGTATTCTTTTGCTTTAGTGTCGTCTAATTACAATTCTTGCAAATCCGCACAATAACATTTGCAAATACACTCATTAGCCTATCGCCTCTTGTGCAAATTTGTATAATAGTTTCATCTCCGCATTTCCTAGTCGCTGTCCCATTCTTGCCGTCGAATAAGTCAATAAAAACAATACAAGGACGATGGGCAATATCCATAAAATCTTAGCGGATAAGCCCAAATTCAGTTGTGAAAAACCTATAATACTAACCATTAGACTGACGAAGCCTAAAACGCTGTAGAAGAAAACGTACATAAACCATACGGAAGGACTAGGGCCAAATAAGCCCCGAACGAGGCTGCCTTCGTCCCGTTTTTCGATAACTAAATCCAACTGCGGTGACCAGTAATGGCGCTCGGCTAGAGGAATGCGGAGCGTGATGTGTGGGGCGACAACTGTGCCTTTGACAGTCGTAGCGTTTGCTTGTAGGGCTTGGGTGATATCATTAATAATTTGGTTTGGGGGTAAGGGATGGGTAAACCGAAACCTCGGACGGATGGAAGGGGTTATTTGGACAGTTGATTCGTTTTGCATAATGGACGGTTGACGGTGAACGGTTTGGATATTTGGGTATAATTGGAGTATATCACATTTTAGTGAAATTTCAATATGTTAGGACAAATCGAAAATCAAAATTCATATATCAGAAATCATATTATCTACACGATTTCGTCTGTTTTGATAGATTTATGATGTACGATTTATAAACTATGATATATGATTTTCACTAAAATGTACTACACTCCTATCATTTAACTACTCGGTCGCAACCAATAAGTCATCCCCACACCAAAAGCCACAATCGTAATCGAACTCAAGGGCATCAGAATGGCCGCAATCACGGGCGAAAGTGTCCCTTGCACTGCAAAGCTCAAGCCAATCACGTTATACACCAAAGCTAAACCGTAGGCGGCAAAAACGACTCGCAAACTTCGCTGGGCAAAATGCACCAAATTGGGCAATTGTTCGAATTGTTGGGCGTCCAAAATGGCATCGCAGGCGGGCGTAAAGTTATTCGTATCTTCGGCAATCACAATGCCCACATCAGCTTGTTGCAAAGCGCCCGCATCGTTCAAGCCATCGCCAAACATACCAACTTTCTTCCCTTGCGCTTGTAGGTTTTTGATAAATCGCAATTTGTCTTTCGGACTTTGCTGGAAATGCAAGTTCGTACTCAGTAACCACTTTGAGAGGGTCGTCCTCTCTTGGTCGTTATCGCCCGACAGCAAGAAAAACTGGTAGTTTTTCTGCCACTTTTTTAATAGATTAACAAATCCCTTTCGGTATTGATTGTGGCTAACGAAAATGCCCTTTTGTACGCCGTTGATAATGACCGCCGTTCCTTTAATGGGGTGATTCGCCTTTTGAATGTTGACCGAAATCCCCCGAAAGCGTCCCGTAGTACCTTGTCCAATGGTTTCGTGAAAATCGGTCAATTCGTCCAACTGTACTTTTGGGGTCAGTTGGAATTCAGTTTCTAAATAAGCGGCAATCTGCCGACTTTTCGGGTGATTGGACTGTTTGGCTAAAGCGTAAATCGCTAATTTGTCAATGTCCATCAACTGTTTTCCGTCGTAGGATAATTCACTAGCGGCAGTTTGGGTAATCGTGCCCGTTTTGTCGAAAACGATGGTATCTAGCGCATTGAGTTGCTCGATGACGGTGGTATTTTTGAGATAAAAACCCGTTCGACCCAGTAAGCGCAGCGCATTGCCAAAAGTAAAAGGAATGGACAAAGCCACCGCACAGGGACAAGCAATAATCAGTACTGCGGTAAAGGCATTTATCGCCGTAGCGGTATCTTTGGGCAACCAGTAGGCGAGGGTAGTGAGAGCGATGGTCAAGATGACGTAGGTGAAATATTTGCCGATGCGATTGGCCAATTCGCTCGTCGTGTTCGAGTCGCTATTTTTTTGAAAAGTATCTTCGTTCCACAATTGCGTCAAGTAAGATTGGGCCACTTTTTTGGTGACGCACACTTCGATGGTACCACCCGTTTGTCGGCCACCAGCGTACAATTTTTCACCTAATTGTTTACCGACAGGTTCGCTTTCGCCCGTGACAAAACTGTAGTCAATCCGTGCCTTTCCTTTTTTCAAAATACCGTCGGCAGGAATCAGTTCGCTATTTTTTAAAACAATAATATCTCCAATGTTTAGCTGACTCAAAGCTACGGACGACTCCGCACCATTTTTCAAAACGGTCGCTGCAATTGGAAAATAACTTTTATAGTCTCGCTCGAAAGACAATTGGTGGTATGTTGCCTGTTGAAACCATTTACCAATCAATAAAAAGAACACCAAGCCCGCCAAACTATCCAAATAGCCTGCGCCCGTGTGCGTTAAAATCTCGAATAGTGACCGACCGAAGAGCGTCAAAATACCAAGGGCAATCGGTACGTCAATGTTCAGTCGACGTTGTTGGATACCTTGCCAAGCGGCCGTCAGATAGTCTCGTCCGCTGTAGAAAACGATGGGTAGAATGAGTAAAATGTTCAAATAGCCAAAGACGCCTTGAAAAACGGTATCGGTCAAGCCAAAATATTCGGGGAGGCTTAATAACATGATATTACCAAAAGCAAATCCCACTACGCCCAGTTGGTAATAAAACCGCTTATCGACTACTTTTTCTTTAGGGTCGTCCAAATCGCTCAAATTGATGGCGGGGGCGTAGCCGATGGAGGCGAGTAGGGTGACGATTTTTCGATAGGTGGTAGTTGAATTGGCGAAAGTGAGGTAGGCTTCTTTTTTCAAAAAATTGACTTTACTTGCCAAAATACCGTCGTCCAATTTGTACAGATTTTCGAGTAGCCAGATGCAGGACGCACAGTGAATTTGGGGCAAGTAGAACGTCGCCTTCGTGATTTTATCGTTGCTAAAATCAATCAATTTTTCCACGATGGTGGCATCGTCCAAGTAAGCGTACTGCTCCTTATTTTGTTCTTTGAGACTAGTGCCCGCCGCTTTTTCGATTTGGTAAAATTGCCCCAAATCGTTGGCGTTGAGTATTTCGTACACCATTTGGCAGCCGTTGCAACAGAAATCCTTTTCCATAAAAGAAACGTGGTCTTCTTCGCAAGGGTCGCCGCAGTGGTAGCAAGCCGTTTTGACTGCTTTGTTGTCGTTTTTTGTCGTTGTTGGTATCATTAGTTGCCCAGTTAGATGAACTAATTAGGACAAATGTATCATACTATTTTAGTGGAGATGGTGACTTTTGTCACCTTTCGAAGGTGATAAAAGTCATACTTAAAAGGTGACTACTTAGGTCACAGCAAATCCTTCCGCAGCTTTACACCTCGCTGCCCTAACCGCCCGAGTAATTTTAAAAATAACAAACTAGTGATGTACGCATCGCCCGCCGCCGTGTGGCGTTCGCCTAATGGAATGCGGTATTCGGCACAAAGTTGGTCAAGAGGAGACGGATTGAAGCCCCGAAGCGTAGGGTTCTCAATACGTTTGGCCAACCAACCGGTATCTAGCGTACTGTTACGGAGTTGAATGCCAAAGTGTCGTTGAAGGGCATGATTCAGAATGGCTACGTCGAAACCAATGTGGTGACCTACGATGATGCTATTTTTCAAAAAAGCCAATAAGTCAAGTAAAACAGTTTTTTCCTGTTGTCCCATTTTTAGCCGACTGCCCAAAATTCCGTGGACTTTTACGCTTTCATCAGGGGCGTAGTCGGGCCGGTAGAAGAAAGCCTCGAATCGTTGCTGCAAATCAATTTGAAAATTAGAGACGGACAGAGCAGCCACCGACAGTAACTTATCTTTTTTGTAATCCAATCCGCTTGTTTCCGTGTCTAGGACGACGAATCGCAAGTCACGAAAAGGCGTTTTTTTAGCGGGTTTTTCCTCAAAAAAACGAAGGTATTGCTGCCAAATAGGGCTTTCTTTAGAAACAGAGGGTTGGCGTTGGAAGAAGGAGCGTAAGTTCATCAGAAACTTGATTTAGATTTCGTACTTTCTTACCCTATCAAATTGAGTCGGAAACGCACTTTTAAGAGGTCCTGCAAATCGTTGATGGGGCGGAAGCTATTCCGAAGGTTAAGGCGTTCCATTTTCGTCAAATCGCTAGGATTGATGTAGCGGCCGCTGTCCTTATTTTTTAGCCCCTGCAAGGCACGGTAGCGAATGAGAATTTCGTAGGCGTCGGCGGCCTGTTCGAACAATTCTTTGTTGCGGGGTTCTAAAGTTGCCAGATGGTCAAACCGCCGAAAGGTATTGTTGATACGAGGTTGTTTAGCCGCCAAAATAAGCAATCGAGCGGCGTCGGCCAAAGGCATCATCGCTCTGCGTTTGATGTCAAATTCGTCTTTGTGCTCGCCTCCTCTTTCTACGACAAAGTTGCGGAAAAAGGTCAGCGGGACGGGATTTTCCAAGGCACTTTTGGCCAATAATGCTAGAAAGGTAGCTCCCTCCTCTAATTGGTCAAAAATATGATTGGCCAAGATTTCGGACATTTCTATTTGGCCAAAAAGGGGACGAAAGTCAAAAAAGATGCTACAATACATTATGTTTTGCTCCGTTGGAGTCAGTATCCATTGGCTAAATTGAGCTTTCCATTCGCTCAACGAAAGACACCAATTGGGATTGCTAGCCATCATGTCGCCCGAACAAAAATCGAAGCCACAATGATTCAAAATGACCGTTACTTTTTTGGCGAACGCTAAAAAATATTCCTTTGTTGACGGGTAATCCGCTTCGGGCACGTCCCTAAATACTAAGGCATTGTCTTGGTCCGTGCGGAGTAGTTGTTCTTCACGACCTTCACTGCCGAGGGCTAACCAACAAAAATCAATATCAGGTTGAGGATGTCCTTCCGCTTCCATTTCGGCCAACGACATGGTTATCGCTTTCGTAATCAAAGCGTCGTTCACTTCCGTCATCACACTCGAAATAAAATTGATGGATACTTCTTGCAATAAGTATTTTAATAAAAGGGTTTCGGCTTTTTCTCGGATTCTCCGAAGGTCATCCGCCGATTGGCTTCTACTAATTTCTCGAATGAAAATGGCTGGATTGTTTCCTTGGATAACCAATAAATCGTGTTCGGAAATGACGCCAACAACGGGAGAATTTACGCGTCCATTTTCCGTGATACATAAATGGTGAATGCTGTGCTGCATCATGGCAATTTGAACATCCGCTACGCTGCGGTCGGGAGGAATTGTTATTACAGGCTGAGACATAATCTCCGAAACGCACGCATCAAGTGGTACATCGCCCGTCACTACTTGATTTCGTAGGTCGCGGTCGGTAAGGATACCTTGGGGACGCAAATTCGTATCTGTCACAATGATAGAACCGACTCGTTTGGTGCGCATAATGATAGCGGCGGATTGGACAGTGGTTTGTGGCGAACAAGTAACGGGTTTCTTACTATGGTTGACGGACTGTACTTCTACTAACTTAAAGGCGTCTCCCTTGGCAGTGGAGTCATGAAAAATACGCCCTTGGTCAATACTTTCTAGGCGTTGACTCACGCCCGACGCAAAATTCTGTGCTAGGTACCAAGCAATTTTGGGCTGATTTTTAGTAAGCGCCTTCAACAAATCAACTTTAATGGAATAGAGCAAGGACTCTTCTTCGGCCTTAGCCGTTAGTAAATAGGCTTCTTCGGCCAACAACGGACGCAAACCGAACAAATCTCCTTCGTCACATTCATCTACCAAAATTTGCTCTTCGTTTTCTTCTCGATACAAATGAATGGCACCGTCTCGCACGACGTGCAAGTAGGGCGAAGGCTGCTCTCCCTGTTTGAAGACTACTTCACTAGGCTGTAAATAGCGCACAATGACCTGCTCTGACAGTTCCATCAATTCCGACTTGGGCAGGAGCGAAAAAGGCGGGAAGTTTTGTAGAAAGCCAAAGATTCTAGTGGGGATGGTATTTTCCATAACAAGTTTTGATTACCCAAATAACTTTATCGATAGGTTATTTTTTATACAGCTTCACCTAGTATTACTGCTAAAAATAGAAAAATGTCGGTTTTATTGGGTCGAGAACGATAAATAAATATTCATTCTCTTTTCAAAACTGTCCCAAATTAAATTCGTTCTATACTTACGGGTAACTACTTTTCACTAAAATAGTCCTCTATCATTTCTAAATTGAACCATTACTTAATGAAGATACTACACTACAACGAATTAGATACCAAAGGATTACAAAGTAAAGTCAAGAAAGTAGAAAAGATGCTGGCAACGGGCGATTTCAAATCTGCCGATGTTAAAAAAATACGTCATTTGGATTACTATCGGGCAAAACTGGACCGAGAAAATCGCCTACTGTTTAAACTAGCCCGCTACCAAGACGAAACGTACGTTCTGTTGCTGGAAGTAATTCCCAATCACGCCTACGATAAGTCTAAGTTTCTACGCGGTGCGGAGGTAAAAGAAACGCACTTTTCGGCTGTTCCCCAACCGCCCCAACCCAAAATGGAACATTTGACGAGTTTGCGCTACATCAATAAAGGAACGGCTCGTTTTCACTTGTTGGACAAAATCATTTCCCTCGACGGCGACCAAGACGAAATTTACCGACTGCCCGCCCCGCTCATTATCATTGGGTCGGCGGGGAGTGGCAAGACGGCGCTGACGTTGGAAAAGATGAAATTGTACCGAGGGAATATTGCTTACGTTTCTCTTTCGGCTTATTTAGTAGAAAACTCTCAACGGATTTACTACGCCAACGAATACGAAAATGATAACCAAGAAGTCGATTTTTTATCCTTCCAAGAATACGTGGAAAGTATTCGGATTCCAGCGGGAAAGCCGCTAGACTATCGAACCTTCGAACGCTGGTACGAACGTCGCTACCGACAGACCTTTAAGTTCCGTGACCCTTACAAAATCTTCGAAGAGTTCAAAGGAGTGATGACGGGTTCGGTGACGGATGCTGCCTATCTTACTAGAGAACGGTACTTAAACTTAGGCGTTAAGCAATCCATATTTTTACAAAACGAACGAGAAAAGGTCTATGATTTATTCGAAAAATATTTGGCCTTCTTGACCGAAAACAAATTCTACGATTCCAATATCGTCGCTTACAACTATTTGGAAAAAGTCGAACCAATTTACGATTTCATCGTGGTGGACGAGGTGCAAGACCTCACCAATGTACAATTATTGTTGATACTAAAAGCGCTCAAAACTTCGGGCAATTTTATTTTGAGCGGTGATTCCAATCAGATTGTCCACCCTAATTTTTTCTCTTGGTCAAAAATCAAAAGTCTTTTTTTCAAACAAGATTTGCACCAAAGCGTGCTACGAGTCTTAAAAACCAACTACCGAAACAGTAGAGCGGTCACGAAACTTTCGAACGACTTACTAAAAATCAAGAATGCTCGCTTCGGTTCGATTGACAAGGAAAGTACTTATTTGATTGAAACAGTGGCCGAAGAGGAAGGTGAAATTAACTATTTCCAAGACAGTGATAAAATTAAAAAAGACCTCAATCGGCGTACCGAAAACTCGGCTAAGTTTGCGGTCTTGGTGATGGATAAGACCCAAAAAGCACAGGTCAGTCAGCATTTTAAAACACCTCTGATTTTCACGATTCAAGAAGCGAAAGGCTTGGAATACGAGAACATTATTTTGGTCAATTTCATCAGTGACTACGATAAGGAATTTCGAGAAATAACTAAGGGCGTTACTTCGGAGGACTTGAAAGATGAGAATCTGCGGTTCTCACGCTCTAAAGATAAGACCAATAAGGAGCAAGAAGCCTATAAATTCTACATCAATTCTTTGTACGTGGCGTTCACTCGGGCCGTTCGAAATTTGTACGTGGTAGAAAGTACCAAAAAACACGATTTACTGAGCTTACTAGGAATTGTAGAGACAAAATCACAGGTAAACATCAAGGTACAGGCGAGTGGAGACGACGAATGGCTAGAAGAAGCACGGCGGTTAGAATTGCAGGGCAAAACTGAACAGGCGGCCGCTATCCGTGCGCGACTCAAAGGGGAAGAATTCATCGGTGCCGAAGAAGCAGAACTGCTAATCGAAAAAATCTTTACTGACCCCAAAGATTACACCGACCGAGACGTGGAGCGCCTCTTCAAATTCGCCAAATCCCGCCATCGAGTTGACCTCATCAAGCGATTAAGAGACAAGGTGTTCTATGGTCCCGCCAAGCAATACATGGGCGAATACGTCAAAGCGCAGAAATCCTACACCGTACTCGTTCGCAACAATAATCAGAAAAAGGTACAGCGCATCGTAGAACGTTTTGGGATAAATATCCGAGCGGACGAAGAGCAAATGACGGGCTTAATGCTGGCGGCCCAATACGGTAACGAGCAAATGCTCCACTATTTTCTCCAGCAGGATGCCAGCTTGTCCATGCAAGACGCTTTGGGACGAACGGCTTTACAGCATTTACTATTGGGATACGACCGACAAGAACTCAAACTACCTTTTCTAAAGAAATGGTACGCTAAATTGGCACCCGCAAGTGGTCAATGCCGTTACGATAATCGACTGTACAATATCAGTCGAAAAAGTATGGAGTTCTACCTGCTGAACTTACTCAACGCCCTACGGCTAGACGTGTTTGGTCCCAATGACCCGCTCGCACGCCGCTGCTTGTTAATGGACGATTTTATGGAAATTATCGAAGAAATGCCCACTACCATTTTGCCCGATTATCGGCGTAAACGGCAGTACGTTAATAGCATTTTATCCAAAAACGAGGTAAGTCGCAAAGACCCCTACAACAAAAAATTGTTCATTCGACGGTCGCGGGGTTGTTACGACCTGTTGCCCGAAGCTAAGATTAGTTGGGTGTAGTGGATAGGAAAGGAGGAGGAAAACCAAAGGGCAGTATATCAGAGGTGAGGTGGAGTTTTTATTTGGGGGGGGGTATAAGCACACTCATCATTTTAGCACGGCTTTTAAGCGGATGTTTGGGGTATCGCCGAGTGGATTGCGGTAGAAAGAATACATTTAGGACGATTTTGGGAATCTTTAGAAAAGAACTATTTTTGGGAGTATGAAACAAAGATTACCTATCGGGTTACAGCATTTTGACGAAATACGTTGACGTTTTGAAAAACTAGCTTTTTTAAAAAGCCAAGATGAAGCAACTAACTCTTTTAGTCCTCTTTTACCAAGCTGTCCACTTACTCGGGCAGTCTCCACTTACCTTTACGAAGTACAAGGCAGCGGATGGCTTATCTAGTGAGTTTATCACCACTATTTACCAAGACCAACTTGGCTTTTTGTGGCTAGGAACACCGGGCGACTTGATACGCTACGATGGCTATCATTTCAAAATAGTTCGATTCGAAAATTATAACAAAGGCGGTTCTTCGGTTATCCCTCGCAGTACCATTTGGGGCATCACGGAAGACCATCAGGGTAATCTTTGGGTAGGTACCGAAAATGGATTGAATCGCTACCATCCGAAAGCGGATACGTTGACTCATTTTAGAAGCAAACCATCCGATACCAATACGCTTTCTGATAATAATATTGAACAACTACTGACCGATACCGCAGGGACTATTTGGATAACGACCGCTAACGGCGTTAATCGCTATTTACCCGACAAAGCTATTTTTAAACGCTATTTGTACGAACCACAACCAGATGCAGAATATCCTGCTCGCCACAGTCGAAGTCCTATTCAAACGCAAGCGGGAACCGTATGGTTAGGTGTTTCGGATACACTTTATCGGTACGAACCTAAAACGGATGCCTTCCTTGGGATTCGCTTACCGGGCAATCAAACGGATGCCAATTTTGTAAGGTTGATTTACGAAGACCAGAGTGGGCTTCTTTGGATAGGGACAAGGCGGAATGGTGCTTTTTGCTTTAACCCTACAACGAATACTTTTTTAGCGCATTTTAAAATTGAACCTAATAATCCTAATAGCCTTAGTCATAATAAAGTGTCCGCTTTTATCCAAAATGGTCAAGAATTATGGATTGGGACGACGGGGGGCGGCTTGAATGTACTAAATTTGAACACTAAGAAAATTACTAGGCATACGGGCACACCGCCGAATCCCTTTGGGGTGAACTCCGAAACCATTCGAGACGCTTGGGAAGACAATCGGGGAAATATTTGGTTGGGTAGTTTTTACGATGGTTTGTATCAATTTAAAAATAGTCAGCGAATCTTTAACAATTTTAATGAGAATACGGGGCTATTGACCAAAGCGGTGAACGACATTGTGGAAACGGCGGACGGGAAAATTTGGGTAGCCATGGGCAATGCGGGGGTTGGCGTGTTCGATTTTTCGGAAAAACGCTTTGTTAAATACTATCGCAATGCCCCAGCGTATAACAGCGGACTTCCAGCGGGTAATCTGCGCTGTTTGGGAGTGGACCCGACGGGAAAACTGTGGGTGGCTTCCGAAACGGCGGGCATCAGTTATTACGACAGCGATTTGGATAAATTTGTAAAATACTTACCCAAGCGCAAAAAAGCAACACGCTACTTCGATTTTTTGACAAGTTTATTGGTGTTAGCAAATGGGGATATTTGGATTGGACGACAGACGGGTTTGGTGAAATACATAGCCGCCACCCAAACTTACCAAGAATACCGTATGCCCAATGATTTTAGCACGGGTATAAATCATGGAAACAATTCCTTCGTCACGGATATTCATCAAGATAGTCGGCAACGGGTTTGGATTGCAACTTATGGTGGTCTTAATCTATATCTTCCCGAAAGAGATAGTCTGGTCTTTATCCCCTTTTCAGAAAAAATTCTTAGGCTTCTCGAAGGGGAAGATGGAAATCCATCTTTCAGTACAGCAGCTAGTGGTTGGTATAAATTGGATGCTACAAAAGGCTACTATTTAACAATGGAGGATATGGGAGGAACACCTATCCTCAAAGACAAACGTAAACAGGTTTGGTCTGGAAATACCGAATATTTAGCAAAATATGTACCTATTAAAAAGGAAATTATTACGCTTAATCAACAAAATGGCTTGATTGCCAATACCTATTGGACTGGGCAGGAAGCCAAAAATGGCTATTTATATTTTGGCGGCCCCGATGGAATGGTGATGTTTCACCCCGATAGCATCCTGGAAAAAACACCAGCTCCGAAAGTCGTTTTAACGGATTTTCAGCTTTTTAATAAAAAAGTTCCGCTACAAAACGCTAAAGGAGATACCTTAACTTGGAAATCGCCCCTGTCGCAAAGTATCGCCTACACTAAAGAATTGACCCTCGAACATTGGCAAAATTATTTCTCGCTAGAATTTGCGGCTTTAGACTTAACTTCGCCTGCCACCAATCGCTATCAGTACCAACTCGTTGGCTACGACAAATCTTGGATAGAATCGAGTGATAATCGTCGCTTTATCACTTATACCAATCTTGGTCCAGGGAGGTACACTTTCCAAGTGAAAGGCGCTACTCGCAATGGACCGTGGAACGAACTTACGAGTTTGCAAATTGACATTCTTCCGCCGTGGTATAGTACTTGGTGGGCTTATTTATTGTGGATTGCTATTGCCTTTGGTTTAATTTACACCCTTTACCATTTTCAACTAAACCGTAAACTTGCGTTGGCCGAAGCCAATCGTTTGCAAGAATTGGACGCCGTCAAAACCAAACTTTACACCAATATTACCCACGAATTCCGAACGCCACTTACCATTATTTTAGGCTTAGTGGACGAAATCCAATCGGGCTACCAAAGACAGACTGCGGCCATCAAACGCAACGGGAAGCAGTTGCTGCAATTGGTCAATCAGATGTTGGCTTTGTCTAAATTGGAGTCGGGAAAGGAAAAAGTGATGCTGCACCAAGGAGATGTCGTCAATTTTGTTGGCTACGTAAAGGAATCTTTTCAATCTTACGCTGCGACGGAAGGGGTTGAGTTGGTTCTAAACAGCAAAGTGGACCGCTTGCTCATGGATTTTGATGTAGAAAAATTACAACTCATTTTATCTAATTTAATGGCCAATGCGATAAAGTTTACGCCAAGTGGTGGAACGGTCAGTATTGCGTTACGTCAAAAAGAAAGCGAACTCTACCTCACCGTCAGCGATACGGGACCGGGTATTGCGGCGGCGGTATTGCCCCATATTTTTGACCGTTACTACCAAGTAGAAACGGGGATGGAAAATACGGGGTTGGGTATTGGGTTGACTTTGGTCAAAGAATACGTAGCGATGCTGGAAGGGCAAATTGACGTAACGAGTGAACTAGATAAAGGGACGACTTTCACCGTGCAGTTACCTATTGGGAGAACGGCCGAAAAGTTATCGGCAGCGTATTTTAATGCACCAATTGTGCCTCAAGCAACTTTGAACACTCCATTAAGTACGCAACCGTCCGAACGTCCACGGTTGCTGTTAGTGGAAGACAGCCGAGAAGTGCAGCAATACCTAGCTACCGTACTGGCGAATCAATACGAATTGAGCTATGCCGATAACGGTCAAACGGGAATACAGCAAGCGTTTGCGCTCGTTCCCGATTTGATTATTAGTGACGTCATGATGCCAAAAAAAAACGGTTTTGAGCTGTGTAGTCAGCTTAAAAAAGACGAACGAACCAGTCATATTCCGATTATCTTGTTGACGGCCAAAGCGGATTTTGAAGCTAAAATAGAAGGGTTGCAGTTCGGTGCCGATGTTTACCTCACCAAGCCTTTTGCTAAAAAAGAGTTGCTCGTTCAGATACAACGCCTGCTCAAACAGAGAAATGCTTTGCAAGCACATTATAACCAATTGGCTTTATTGCCCACCACTCGCTATAAAGTCTCTGACCTCGAAGCATCCTTTTTGTATCGCACGCAAACGATATTAGAAGAAAATTTAGCCAATGGAGACTTTGGTATTCCCCAATTCTGTCGGGCGCTCGGTATCTCCCGCATGCACCTCCACCGCAAACTCAAAGCCTTAACCAATCAAAGTACCAGCCAGTACGTCCAGTCCATTCGTATCGCTCGGGCGAAAGATTTATTAAAATCGACCGAACTCACCGTTGCCGAAGTAGCCTATCGAACGGGCTACAAAAGTCCCAGTCAATTTTCGCAGGTATTTGCAAAAGTTGTTGGAAAGTCTCCATCGGTTTGGCGAAAAGCCTGACGCCTAACCTTGAAAGTTAGTTGCATTTTGGTATTGCATCCTAGTAAGACGTAACAGCGTAATACCAACCGCAAAAATATTGTATGATAGTGTCGAAGCTACGCTCCTTTCAGAAAAAGTTAAAACCTTGTTTGTTGTTTTACAGACAGTTTCGGAGCGATGCTCCTTGAATTTTCGTAAAAGAGCAGCGCTCTGTCCCCGTCTGTAGAACTGAATATCTGTTAACTGGTTCAAAAGGAGCGTAGCTTCGGCCCTAGCTAGAACTAATTGATAGCTTTTTACGGTCAATGGGTCAATACATTATAACCTAAATGTCAAGTTTGGTCATATTTCATCCGTGAAATGGGTAAGGTTACAATGTGTAAAGGATTGGGTACAATAGCTAAAAGGGTATTGAGGGTGGTATAATACATTTGGTAGTCAAATTTTCGCCCGATTCTTAAAAATTAAAAAACCTACCTTATGTACTATCAAGAGTTTTTGCCCTCTAAACCCCTACAACCTTACATTCAATTATTTGGAATTATTGAAACGCAGTCAGCTTCGGCCGAATTGATACAAGAAATAACTCCTCCTCATTTAGCTAAAGGCCTAGTTTTTCATTACTTCGAAGACTCTAACATATCCGTTAGCAAAAAGAGTTATCAAGGGAAATTACCCTCCGCTTATTTTATGCTAGATAACCAAGAACGACTCGTGGTATCCCACCAAAAGAAAATCGGTTCGGCGGCTATCATTTTTAAGCCTGGGAAATTTCGCTATTTTTTTCCTTTTGATACCGCACCACATATTGACCACTATCTATCGCTGACAGATTATAATGAGCCTATGTTAGTTGAACTTCACGAAAAACTCCAATTAGCGACATCAGCCGTGCAGCGAGTACAGCTGTTAGATGATTTTTGTCTAAAAATGTTAGCCAAAATCACCCTTCCCAAAAGTAGTTATTCTGAGTTACTCATTCAAAATATGTTTGCTGACACCCATTGGAAATTACACCAATCGGCTGCCGAGTTGCAGCTTAGTGAACGGCATTTGCGTCGAGTCTTTAAAAGGGAAATTGGGGTCTCTCCCAAAGACTACCATAAAGTCTTGCGTTTTTCTAAAGCTATGGCGCGCATCAATACTAAGCAATTCACCACTTTAACTCAATTGTCTTATTCGCTTGGCTACTCCGAGCAAAAACATTTCATCCTAGACTTTAAGGAGTTTATGGGACTGACGCCTTCTCAATATAAGCACTCTATTTCTCCCTTGACTGCGGCCACTACTTGGCGAGAAGAGGTGGAGCATCAGATGAAGCAGTCTTATGATTATGATGTTTTGAAGTAAGGAGTGGGGTAGGGAGGGCTGATTTTTTGGCTAGTTGTGGTTTTCTGACACTTAGGTGCTATCGTCTACTTTTGGGCAAGGTCAAAAATAATCCCGTTAGGGGTTGTATATCGGTAGAAAGAAGCTTTTTTGCCTAAAGCACATTGTGCCGTAGGTACAATATATGCCACACACTGTACCTATGGCACAGTAAGAATTGGAAATATTGTCTGAACTTTTTACCGATATAAAGTACCTACTGCATTCTTGCTTCTAAGTGTGCATACCGTAGCATTTGAGTGCTAAAAAGCCTTCGTCATTTTAATGTAAAGTCGATTGGATGTCCGATTTTTCCAATTCATCCTTCGAAGTACGTAATAATTTTGGGTAGTAAAGTATGCCTTGCCAATATTATAACTGATAGCATACTGATTACCCTTTACTGGCTATGTGAGAAACACCTATCAGTTGTTAAGAATCAACTTGTTACCGTTATGCCTACACCCAAAACTTTCCTGCAACGAGCAGAACAAATCGTGCTGCAACATCTTAATGACGCCGACTTCGGCGTAACTGAACTAAGTGCCCAACTGCATCTTAGCCCATCCCAAACCTATCGGAAAATTAAAGCCCAAGCGGGAAAGTCGCCTTCTTCGTTCATTAGCCAGATTCGACTTCAGCAAGCGCACGACTTCCTGCTGAAAACGGACCTTTCCATTAGCCAAATTGCTCTTAGAGTGGGTTTTTCGGACCCGACCTATTTCTCTCATAGTTTTAGAGATTTTTTTGGCAAAACGCCTACGCAAATACGGAGAGATGCACGATAAGTGCAAATATATGCAATATAACTACAAGTACACGAATGTGATTACTTTAAATTGTCTAGTACGTGCTTAGTTGTCCAGGTACTTATTTGCGTTTATTTTACAAATTAATGTAACAAATTAGTAACTTTAGCGAAATATTCTGAAAACATAGAGAAAATCCAAAAAAGCCATGCTACCACCTGAAACCTTCTTCCAACGAGCAGAAAAAATCGTCCTACAACACCTAAATGATGCTACCTTCGGCGTACCCGAACTGAGTGCCCAATTGCACCTTAGCCCATCGCAAACTTACCGCAAAATCAAAGCGGGGGTAGGAAAATCGCCTTCCCTGTTCATTAGCCACATTCGCCTGCGAGAAGCGCAGCTCTTACTGATAGAGACGGACTTAAATATTACCGAAATTGCGTATCAAGTCGGCTTTCTGGATTTGGCTTACTTTTCTCGCTGTTTTAGTAATTTTTACGGTAAAACACCTACACAGGTACGGCGCGATGCAAGATGAGTGCAAAAAAGTGCATTATAACTACAAGTACACGAATTAAAACTTCTATATTTTTGTTGTTAAATGAACTAAGCAGATAATCCATCTCACTAATTATATTTCCTTTTAAGTAGGCTATACTTTCTCTACAAGTTATATCATTTCCCACTATCAACGAGCATCAACATTAGGGGCTGTCTCTGACGGCTGATTTAGGTAGCTCGGAAAATAGCGCTCCCTTTCTACTACCGCCTTCCATAAACAAACAAAAAAGGCGCTTCGACAATTTTATGTATCCGCAGTCATCGCGACTTGACTCGTCTGCGCAGCGTAGTCGAGTAGAATGAACTTTTGCAAAAGTTGTTAAAGAGTCCCGCAAGTAATTCGCTATATCCCATTTTAAATGGCCTAATCGAAATATCCTAGGGATACCCATTCTTAGGTGTCTTTGGATTAGTTGTCAGTCCTTGCGAACTAAAGAGCAGTTAAGATTATCAACTTGTTTTATATCTTTTTCATTATTAACTTAAACCTATTTACTATGAAGTTTACCCAAACTTTAATGGGCTTAACTATGCTATTTTGTGTAGTTAGCTGTACCTCTGACCGAGCGACGGATGCGGTTGAACCAATCATCCCCGTCCACACTTTCAGTAGCATCAACCTTGAAGAAGGCGTTTCTAAATGGCTGACGACGGAACAACAAGCGCGATTTCCCAAAGGAGAACTGGCCGAATTGGATGCTTTAGTGAGTACCCAAACTTTGCCCGCCGCCGTCAGTCGGTCAAGTGCCATCGTACGGGTGCCCGCCAACTCTAACGATGCCCTGGCGCGTGCCATCGCCGAAGCGGGCGTAGGTGGCACTGTCATCTTGGAAGCGGGCGACCACTTTGAGTCCAGCACCGTCAACATTCAGCAACCCGTTACCATTAGGGGAGAAGAAGGCGCTGTCCTCATCTCCGATGTACAAGCCACTTCCCAAGTAGTTATTTTGGAAGCGGCGATTCACATTCAAAATGCCTACAATGTGGTTATCATTGGCGTCAATTTCAAACCTTCGGCGGAAGTCGGTGGGACAGGCATTTTGGTGGACAACGCCGAACGTACTTTTTTGGTCAACAACACTTTGAATGACTTTGAATTTGGCATTGTGCTAGAACAGGGCGACCGTGCTAGAATTATCAACAACGAAGTCAACACCACCTCGGCTTGGACAACGGGATTTGTACCGTTTGCGCACGGCTTGATGATTATCAACGGCGATGATACTCGGGTAATTGGTAACACCTTCACTAACTCCTTCTTCGGGGCGTGGACTTGTGACGAAAGTGGTCTGTATTTGGGTAATACGACGACGGGCAATTTTGCGGGCAATGTGCTTTGCAATGTACCAGCAGCGGCTTTTACGATGCCAAGTGGTCAAGCGGTAGGTTCTGCAAAACCAGGTACTAATTGGCTGACGATAGCTAATAAGTCTTTTGGGAATAGCAACACAGGCTACCTCATCATCGACGGTGCGGCCGATAACTACCTATCGGGCAACGAGGCGGGGAGTAACGGCGCTTACGACTTTGAGTTTACGGGCGAATCCCAGCGTTTTGGTTTTCCTATGCCTACGAGTTCGGGCAATCAAGCCATTATTAGTTCCGAATATACGGTGAAAGACTGTGGCGTAGAAAATACAATTACGGGCGGCACGATGATTGATTTGGTGGCTGACCCTTGTTTTTAGTAAAATCAAAAATCTAATATCACACATCATATATCGTAAATCTGCTGGTATAATAGGTGGTTGACGATTGGTGGGATTAGTTATTTCATTCGAAGTTTTACCATCATAGGCTACAATTCTAGTTGGATAAATATATGATTTTTGATTTTTGATATATGATTTTTGATGTAGGAAACCCCAACGAATGAAAACTTTGAAATCAATCTATTCCTCTTTTAAAACTAAAACTATCATGAAAAGAACACCCTTACTCTGTTTATTATTCTTACTCAACACAGTCGTTGGGTTTAGCCAGTCCGATACCCTGTATCGAAGTATTGTACAAGACGGACTGCAACGGGAATACCTGCTCTACGTCCCCGAAGCCTACGATGGGACAGAAGAATGGCCGCTGGTTTTAAGTTTTCACGGCTACGGCACCAATGCTTTTTCCCAAATGGTCTTTTCGGACATGAACCCCGTAGCGGATACGGGCCGTTTTTTAATTGCTTATCCGTTAGGTACATTGCTTACTAGTACCGTACCCAACACGCCCGAACAGGGCTTGGGATTCAATATAGTCGGTGCAACTGATACTGCCTTTACCTCCATTTTTAATCGGGACGATGTTGCCTTTACTAGTCAAGTTATTGACGATATAGCGGCGGATTTTGCCGTAGATTTATCGAGGGTCTATTCTACGGGTTGGTCCAATGGCGGTTTCTTATCCACCATTTTAGCTAACGAACTATCGGACAGAATAGCGGCTATTGCCCCCGTCGGTGGTACGATTCCCCGTTCTAAGTTCATTAATTCTACGACAACTATCCCTACGCTTTTTGACCCAGCTAGGCCCGTACCAGCCTTATACGTTTACGGAACTGAAGATGGCGTTGCGCCTTATAAAGGAAGTGATTTTATGCTTTCGGCGGACGAAATATTGGCGGTGTGGGCGGCTTCCAACGGCTGTGACGCTTTACCCACAGTTACTCGCTTGCCCGATTTATCGGAAGCGGATTCCACGACTACGGACTTGATTGCGTGGGAAAATTGTGCAGCACCCGTGCAGCACTTGCGCGTCAACGGAGGAGGACACCAATGGTTTGGCGGGCCAAATATCTTTCCTTTTTTGGGGAATATGAGTGATGACATTCATGCTAGTACGGAGATATGGAAGTTTTTTCGGGAGTTTAGTTTGCCAAGTGCCAAAGAGTATGAACTGCCGACACCGAAACAACGTCCTGTAAGCAAAACCGTAGAAGTAGCGGGTTTAGAGCGAGCATACCGGCTGTACGTACCATCCAGCTACGACGACTCCAAAGAAACCCCATTGGTTTTTGTCTATCACGGTGGCAATACGCCCGTCGAAGCACAAATTGACATTTCTATCATGAATCCTATAGCAGACACGGCGGGTTTTATCATTGCCTATCCAGTGGGCTTACCCGTCTTTGATTCCGTTTTCAATCAAGTTAGTCCCAGTTGGACGTACCCCGGCATTGTAGCGGAACACGACGATGTGGCTTTTACCCGTCAGATGATAGATGCCATTAGCGGCGAATATAATATTAACGCCGATAGGATTTACGCCACGGGCTGGTCGGCAGGAAGTGAGTTTGCTTTTCATCTCGCTTGTGAATTACCGAATCAAATTGCCGCTATTGCAGGGGTGGGCGGACAAATGTCGAATGTGTCGGTGGCCGCCTGTGTCACTTCCGAGCGGTCGATGCCCGTTTTACAAATGCACGGAACGGCCGATGTTATTTTACCCTTTGACGGCGCGGGCGTTTATCCTGCGGCTATTTCTTCCGCCGAACTTTGGGCGAATCGAAGCGGCTGTGACGAGATGCCCACGAGTGAGAACTTACCCAATACGGTAGAAATGGATAATAGTACTGTAACCCTACTGGAATACGATAATTGCAATAACGATTCAGAAGTATTGTTTTACCAAATTGATGGTGGTGGACACAACTGGTCGGGCGGCCCGCTGCCGTTTTCGTTGCCCTTTCTTGCAAGTGTTAACCAAGACATCAACGCCAGCGTAGAAATCTGGAATTTTTTCAATCGGCACACCTTAACTCGAACGGCTACTTCCATTACTGAAACACTTACGGCAACGGATTTTCGGGTTTTCCCCAATCCATTCACCGAATCCTTAACCGTTGAACTGGATTTGCCCCAATCACAGGCCGTTCAGCTACAACTACTCAATGTACTGGGACAACCCGTCAGCGAAATCGTCAACCAAACGTTGCCCGCTGGACAACAACATATTCAATGGAATTTACCGTCAGCAAATTTACCCGCTGGCGTCTATTATCTGCATTTAACCATGAATCAACAAAGTTTCGTGCGGTCGGTGGTTTATAAGGCCAACTGATTGGTGGGAACTTTTTTGCTGGAAATTAACGGGCAGGGTGGCTTTTGGCCGCCCTGTTTTGATTTGTCGTTTTTAAGCGGCTGCTTGAATTTTATCTAAGACAAAAATTCCGTGGGGTGTTTTGTGGGCAGTAATTTATCGAAAAGTCACCTCCATATCCACATCTTCGCTCCGTTTTCCTCGGGTTGTTAAGCGGTTTTCCGAAACTTTTATCTCCACGCCTCGGTCGTTTTCATCGACAATATAAAGGCGGTTTTTGGATTTGATAAGCCGCAAAAGGAAGCGGTCATTTCTACCGCTGTACACTTGGATTTCGTCTTTTGTAGGAGTTAGAGCAATGCGATAATTTTTTAGTTGAATACCCGTAGGTGTGCGCACAAAATCTTTCACTTGTCGATTCTTCCGATAGGTGTAGGCATTTTCCCCCATGGGAGTGATTTGGTCAACGAGTTGCCCGTCGGGAAGTAGTAGTTCAATTCCTCTGTTTTCTTCCCGAATGGTGTAACGATGGCGATTATTTTCCTCTACTTCGATGCCTACCGTTCTGGTGATATGGGTACGGCAAAATTCGTCTGCTTGCGCAGGGTCAACGAAGCAATAGCTGTCGGGGCTGGCTCGAATTTCGGTGACGAATGGAGGTATGGCCTGCTTGTGGGTTAGTTTGACGTTGAACCCCACATCCTTCGGTAGCTCTAGCAAATAGAACAAATCTAAAGTCAAGTTACTATTCAAATCGAAAAAGAGGCCATTCCCCAAGTACATGCCCAATGGATGGTGTGCCTCGTCTGCCCGCCAGTTGTCCTCTCTTTGTGACTGGCGAATAATGTTGAAGCGGAAGTCGAATAAATCGTGGGCGGGTTTTAGTTGTAATTCTTCGAAGGGTAGGCGTTCTATTTGTCCAAGGTCGTATTGGGGAGCGTAGAAATAGTAAGAGCTTTTGCAGCTTCCGAGAAATACGGCGCATAGTATTAGTAGTGTAGGTAAATAATTATTCATGGGTTGAGGACGTTTTAAATAGTACCTTTTTAACAAAGTTTCTCTGCCAAAGGTTTCCAAGGTCAATTGCTAGGAGACTAATTAATCAGTAGGAATTCTTTGGTGGGAAGTTAATCTTAATGGAGTGACTTCAGTCGCCCCATCTACTTGTATGTACGTTAAATAATTACTGCTCAATATCTATTCAAAAAATCACGAGCTTCCTCTAAATCCACCGCAACCAATTCTTCGGGAAACCAATCATATACTTCCTTCACCAAAGCGTAGCTTTCCTTAGTTTTACCCTGTTTTTGCCATAGTTCACCTAAGGCCAACGCTGCTCGCAACTCGTACGTTTTAGCCGCTTGTTTTTTAGCCCAATTTAAAGCGGTTTGAAAGCTTTCTTCAACTAGTTGGTCTGATTTTCCTAAAGCTTGTAGTGCTAATCCTTTGACTCTATACAACTCGGCAATGTGCATACGGGTACCAGATTTTTCTACTTTTCTAATTAATGCTTCAACAAAAGTAAAAGCTTCATCAGCTGACCTGCATGATAAAAATAATTCGCAATAACCATAAAAAGTAGTCGCCCCCATTTCTATTCCTTTTTTTAAGTATTCAATGCCAATCTCGAAGGCAGATGTATATCCTTGGAAGGCTCTTGCCAAGTAATATTCAGTTTCTGCTATCATAATGAAAAATGGGTCGCCAAATTCTTTGGCAATAGGAAGATAAGTACTGGTAATTTCTTCTGCTTCTTTCCATTCTTTTGCTTCCAACTTTTGCCAAGTAGCCCACGCATAGATGTGATAAAGTGTTCTAGAGTCATTTACCGTTTTAGTCGAATGAAGGTGACGAGCCGTAATTTCATTTGCTTGACTCATAAAACCTGATACTTGCAGACTTAGAGATAACCATGCTTCTATATTATTTTTCACATCTCCACCTGGAGTCAACTCTAGGGGTACATTTACAGAAGCGTCATAAATTGCAAAAAGATTATCAAACATTAAATTAGCATTACTAAACTCTCCTGATAAAATTTTAAAAACACCATCGAGATGGCCACTAAAAAGTTTAAATAAATAACCTTTTTCCTCATTCTCACCCTTTTCTAGCATGAATTTAATCAGCTCTTTTAAATCTTGATATTTTTCAGACAACATGTAATGAGTCATCAAGTTATAAATGATGAATGCTTGCTGGGTAGCCGCACTCAGTCTCTGGGCTATCTTATTTGCTTCATTCAAAGTCTCTCCTACAATGGGGTGAGTATAGCCATAATAAACAACTCGTACCCCGCCTAAACTTAACAAAAAGTTCAGCTCAAAATTATCTTTCTCATTATTGTCACTAAGATGGGGCAACAAGGCTAATCCGCTCTCCAAATGGGAAGTTGCCTCTGCGTTGGCGTGTTGCTGACTGGCTTGTTGTCCAGCTTTGAGCCAAAGTGGAATGGCCTGCTGAAAAATACTCGCCTTAGTGTAGTGATGGGCCAATAATTCGGGTTGGGATTGAGCAATATCTTTAAACTCGTTACTCAAAACGTTTGCTACTCGGTGGTGTAATTGTAGCCTTCGACTTTTTAGTAAGGAATCGTAGGCGGCGTCTTGGATAAGGGCGTGCTTGAATTGATAGACAAATGGTTGTGACCCTTCTTCTTTGGGATACAACAATTCGGCTTCGACCAATTGTCCAAGGCCCAATTTTAGGTGGGCTTCTTTTCTAGGTAAGACGGCTTGCAGTAGGTCTAAAGAAAATTCTCTGCCCAATACCGCTCCTACTTGAACAATTTCTTTTACGGGAGAGAGTCTATCTAAACGGGCTAATAACGAGTCTTGTAGGGTAGAGGGAATGGCAAGTGTATTGAGGGTGCCAACCACCGCAAAAGATTCATTTTGGTTAGTTCCTCCACGAATAGGGGAACGCCTTCAGTTTTGTAGGCAATTTGGTCTAAAATTTCCTTGGGCAATGCTTTACCTCTCGTCTGGTGGAGACATATCTCCGTCATATTTTCCGTTGACAATCGGTTGAGGATAAGTTCTTGCACTTCGGATTGGATTGTCCACGGCGGTTGATATTCGGGGCGAGTGGTACAAAGTAAGAAAATAGAGTGGGTGGATATTTTTTCTAAAAATTGCTGTAGCCATTCTAAACTGGAGGCGTCCGCCCAGTGTAAATCTTCAACGACCAATAAAATGGGTTGAAGGGTTGCATGCTGAAAAATTAACTGGTTTAAACTTTCCGTAGTCCGTTGCTTCTTAGCTAGTGGACTAATAGCTAGTGGCGGAAATTGGTCAGATTCAATAGATAAAAACTCGGCTAATAATCGCATCGTTAGCTTGAAATTCAGACCAGCCTGCAATACAAGATTTTCTAATTTGGTAAGTTTAGCCGTTTGGGTATCTTGTTGGTTAAATCGCAGAATGTCTTTTTCCAGTAATTGAATAAATGGATAAAAAGCACTTTGTTGGTGATAAGCAGAACAACGGGCTTCGATTATCAAACTAGCAGATTCCTGCCCAATTTGCTGCTCCATCTTGTCCACTAAGCGAGATTTGCCAATACCCGCCTCTCCTTTTAATAAGCATAAGTTACCGTTCCCTTCTTTGGCTTCCTGCCAAGCTTTTGTCAGTAATCCTATCTCTTTTGTTCTACCTACTAAAGGAGAAAGCCCTTGACTTTTGGCAATATCCAATTTGGTTTTCGCATCACTTTCTTGCAATACTTGGAAAACTTCCATAGGCTTTGAAATGCCTTTCAAAGTATGCAAACCTAGGCTATTCGTACTGAACCAGCCTTTCGTCAACTTCAAGGTTTGAGGACTAATGACCAATCCATTATGGGGAGCCAAACCTTCCAACCGAGCCGCAACGTTCACGGTTTCTCCCAGTGCCAAATGGTCATCCACTACAACCAAACCAGAATGGATGCCTATTCGGACGGCTATGGCAGTTTTACCTGCCTGCTTCCATGCGGTGTTGGCTTTCTCCACAGCATCTAAGATGCCCAATCCTGCACGTACTGCCGACCTCGGTGCATCTTCCAATCCTTTTGGATAACCAAAATATACCAATAAACCGTCTCCCAAATACTGGGCAACATAGCCGCCGAATTGTTGGATTACTTTTTCGGCTAGTTGATGGTAATCAATGATAATTTGTCGATATTCTTCGGGGTCTAATTGTTCCGAAAGTGGGGTAGAGCCTACCAAATCGCAAAATAGGATGGTGAGTTGTCTTCTTTCTGCGGCTCTTTTGCTTTTATTGGAAGTTACTGCTTGAACCACTTGTTCATTTAGGGCTACCCCACAGTTATTGCAAAACTTAGCTGATGGTGGGTTAAGGTGTAGGCATTTAGGACATTCTCTCATTGGTGTTAGGTGATTAACGGTTATCGTATATTTTTGTCTAATAGTGGAGCTGACTTTGAGAATAGTATAGCAACTGTAAAAGCAAAATACAAAAACAAGTCCTTACAAAGTACCAACATTAACAATCAATCTTTCAATTCGTAATAGTTCATTTTTGCTCTAATTGCTAGGAAGTTTGGATGACCTTCCAAAGGTTTAAAAATCGGGTCAAGGGAAGTAATCCAAGCTAAGCCAATTTCATTACTGGCCATTGATGCTTCTAAATAACCTAAAGCGAGTTTTGACTCATTCCTGGCCAAATGGACAATAGCTAAAGACCAATTTAAGTGGTACTCTCCCTCGGCTAGCCTTTGTTCCAATTTTGTTTTGTATTGATTGCTTGCTAATAAATCTCCCTTTTTGAAATAAACAGCTGAAAGGTAAGCTAACTCAAATCCACTTAGCTTACTTGAATTATTTAGCTTTAAGTAACGTAATGCTTCCTCGTATTTCTTAGCGTGGTAGTAAGCAAATCCTACGAATCTGGCAAATACTATTAAGTTATTTTCTTTGAGCGGACTTTTGTATTGAGCAGCAGCACTTTCGTATGCTTCTTGAACCATTAAAATATTTCCAATATCTCATTCTAAAAGAATGTTTTCGGGGTCAATTGTAGTAGCTAAGTCCGCTATTTCTTTGGCTCTTTTGGTATCTTTAATGGCAACGTAATTAGAAACAGCTGTACAAATGCAATAGTCCGTAGGAATACGTGGCCAAGAATTTAATGCTAGCGCATGGTCAATATCTTGCTTTGCCCCGCGTACATTATTATCCAAGAATAGTCGAAGTCCACCTCTAACCAAATACCCATCAGAATTAGTTGGATTTAATGCTATTGCCTTTTCTATGAGTGGGAATGCCTGTTTGTTTATTTCCAAGGAGGAAGGTATATCTGGAGCATTCCAAGGATTCATACTCATTACATAAGACCAAGCAAACAATATGTAGGCATTAGAAAAGTTGGGGTCTAATTTGATAGCCTCTCTTAGAAAGGATTGTGTATTGGTGAATCCCTCTGCCGTCAATTTATTTATTTCCGCTTTTGCCCGAAGATATAACTTAAAGGCTTTTCCGTCGGTGGTTTCTACTTGATTAATAAGGCTAATATCTTTTTGGGATAAATTTAGATTTAGATTTTTTGCTACTTGCTTGGCAATGGTATTTTGAATGGTGGATGCTTTATCAATGCTTTCATCAAAAGTTATTTGCCAATTAATTTCGTTATCAGTTGGGTCAAAGAGCTCTAGAGATAATTTTACCTTTTGTCCGTTCTCAAATAGGCGTACTGTGCCAGAGATAAGGTATTGTACCCCTAATCTTTCAGCTACTTCTTTGGGTTCCAAATTTTGCCTACCGTAATAGGAAGATTGGGTGAAGGCAGCCACTTTTAGCGGACTAATTTGTGCCAATTCAGAAATGATTTCCTGGGAAACTCCTACCGAAAAATAATCCAAATTTTCTTCCTTGGGATTTAAGTTAGCTAGTGGAAGGACTGCTATCGTCTTTTCTTTGGCACTATTTTGATGGGCTATTTCAGTCTTTTGGTCAGAAAGCATAAACTTGTTAAACAATACGCCAGCAACAATGGTGGCTAATAAAATTAGAGACATCCATAAACCTTTAGCCATTCTGAATTTAGGTTGCTCTTTTAATTTACCTTTAATTTCGTTTGTTTTAGGAATGGTTAGTTTATCCCCTCGTAAAGCATAAACCGTCATTCCCTCCTCCACATTTTTAAACTCAAACTTTCCCAAATTGACCAGTTCAAAATGGGGTTTGTTCTTTATCTGATTGCGCACATTGCTTGATAGCAGTACGGACCCCGGAACCCCCATCGACTCCACCCGAGAAGCAATATTCACCGCATCCCCAAAAACGTTTCCTTCCCGATAAACCACATCGCCTGCGTGTAAGCCAATCCGCACGGGTACTTTCGGCGTTGCCTGAAAGTCCAATTGCAAGGCTTGGGCGCAGTCCACTGCATTGACAGAACTTTCGAAAGTAGCTAAGCAGCCGTCCCCGTAAAATTGAATGATTTGGCCTTGATGTTCGGTTACTTTGGACTCCAGCGCAGTTTTGAATTTTTGGAGCGCAGACAAGGCAGCGGGTTCGTCGGTCTGCATCATAGCGGTATATCCGACGATGTCCGCAAATAGGATAGCGGCTAGTTTTCGATGTGGGTGCTCTCTCATTTTGTAGGATTGACAAAGGCTTTGCCTTCTAGTACACTACTTGACCTTATGTTATATTGAATGCTGGTAAAACAGCCGTTGATTCTGATTGTTTAAAAGGTAAGATATTTTTATAATTCGTATGAATATAATACGGAAAGTGGGTATTATTAGTCGTTTTTATTTCTTGTTGAAAGCAGTAAAGAAGAGGTGGTTTTTTCTCGTGTACTTGTAGTTATATTGCATATATTTGTACTTATCTTGCATATTGACGTGTTTATATTACTATTTCGAGCGGTAGCATTGGCTATCTTGTAGGGTTTTGACGTTTTCAATATAGGGTGGGAAGTAATTACAAATTTTTTGAAAATAGAAAAAGTCAGAGGTTAAAGTACCAATACCTCTTGTACACTTTTCAATAAACTTTGCGCCGTAAAAGGCTTGGTCAAATAGCGGTCTGCTCCCGAAATAGCACCTTGCAAAACATCTTGTTTTTGAGCATTAGCGGTTAAAAATATGAAAGGAATGAGTGCTGTGGTCGCATCGGCTCGGAGTGCTTCCAGCATCGAATAGCCATCCATTTTGGGCATGGTTACATCACTGATAATAAGGTGTGGTAAAAGCGACTTGGCTAATTGCAAACCATCCGACCCATTTTGGGCGGTGTGAATATCGTAGCCGTGTAAATCAAGCATTTCTTCGATAACTTCTAAAATGGCGGGATTGTCTTCGACGATTAATATTTTTTTCATGCTTGTTGTTTGTTTGTCTCACTACTAACTTGTGGGAAGTCGCACATAAAAAGTACTTCCTACTCCTTCTTCACTCGTAAAGTCAATGTGCCCCCCCAATAAATTTACGTAGCGTTGTACGATTATCAAGCCCAGTCCCGTTCCTTGAATATTTTCGGCGTTGGCCGCTCGAAAAAATCGGCTGAACATATGCTCTTTGTCCGTTTCTGGAATCCCGATGCCTTGGTCCGCTACGGCAAAGATGGTTTGTCCATTATCGTTGTTAATTGAAAGCGTAACGTCTTCGCCGTCGGGCGAATATTTGATGGCGTTGGAAATGAGATTGATTAAAATATTTTTTAGCAAATAGGTATCCGTTTGTATCGTAATGATGGAAGGGGAGGGCAGCAGCAACTGCTGATTTTTTTTCAGTAACGGTTTAATATCCTCGTGCAACTCCTCTAAGAAAGTGGACAACTCAATAGGTATTTGATTAACCTCAATTTTGCCTGCCTCCAACTTTTCTAACGACAAAAAATCGTTTAAAATATTGGTCAAATTGCGAACAGCGGATTTGATGCGCTCTACGTTGCGGTCTAGTTTATCGTAGCGTTCGTTGGCATGGTACATTTCTATCAACTCGGCGGCGGACAGTACCATGCTTAAAGGGGTTCGAAATTCGTGAGAGGCCATCGACACAAATCGAGATTTCAGTTCGCCCAGTTCTCGCTCTTTGCTCAAAGCTTGTACCAATTGCGACTGACTTTCTTCCAACTCCATAGTGCGCTCCTTGACTTTTGATTCCAGAGCTGCGGCGTAATCTTCTAATTTAAGTTGACTTTCTTTGAGTAGTTTTTCGGCTTGCCGTTGCTCGGTGATGTCCACACCCGAACTAATCGTTCCCGTTGCCACTCCGTTCTTATCCAATAAAACTCGATTGTGAAACCAAATTAGTTTTTCATTTCCTTGGCTATCCACGATTAAGTTTTCAAAATACTCTACGTCCCTACCTTGCTCGCTCATGAGGCTATTGAACACCGCTTTTGCGCCCGTGCGTTCTTTTTTTGGGAGAAAAGCCTCAAACCAATTTTTACCAATTACATGCTCTTCTTTGATACCTAATATTTCCTCTCCTCTTTGGTTGAGCAATTGGACTTGCCCTGCTTTGTTCAATACTACTACCATACTCCCTGCAATATCCAAGTAAGTCTGTGCGGTTTCTTTTTCTTGCTTGATGCGTTCTTCGTATTCCTTTTGTTTGGTAACGTTATTGATGTAAGCAATCACCAGTTGCTCTTCCCCCATTTTGGTGTGCCCCAAACTAATGGCTACGGGAAAAGTACTACCGTCTTTGCGTTTGGCAAGTAAATCTAGTCCCGCTCCCATTTCTCTTTCCTTGGGTTTTTTACTATATTTTTCCCGGTAGCGAATGTGCTGCATTTTCAGCGTATCGGGCACTAGGACTTCAATTTTTTGTCCTTCCAATTCCCCTTCTTCGTAGCCAAAAAGCCGATTGGCAAAGTCATTTGTCTTTACAATAAAGCCATTACTATCCGCCAGCATAATGCCAATAGTGGCGTGCTGAAACATAATTCTAAAAACAGGGTCTTGTGCCAAAGTCGCTAATTTGAACATGAAACTTTTAGTATCGACCGTAAATTACGAGATGAGTGATTTAAAAAAAAAAGAAGATGAATTATTTTTTACTATCTATTTATCTTATGACAAAAGTCACCAAAGTTAAGTGAGATAAGTCACCAAAATAGATAAGGAAAACACCCAATTTTGGCGAAGGGGAAAATTCTAATTCCATCAACGCAAATGGATGGTTTCCATTTCTCCAAATCTATCTCAGAAAACAGAAATAGCCAAATGATATTACACGGGTTTGTGATAAAAATAAGAAAAAAAAATGCGAATACCGAAGATATATAAGTTGATTAAATTACTGACAGACAAAGAGTTAAAGTCGATTAAGCGGCAATTGATTCGTGATAAAAAAGAGCGATTGGCTCAACTATTAACCCTACTGCTGCGGTTCAAAAAAAAGGCCCAGCAGCCCAATTTTAGAGCCCAACTCTACCAAAAACTATTTGCTACCCCCTATGATAAACCCAAAGATTACAAACTGCGCAACGAATTTAGACTGCTCAAAGAGTGCATCGAGCAGTTTTTGGTAGCACAGTATTTTACCGACCGTACGGAACGTCACCCAACGGTTTTCAATTACTATTTACTACGGGTCTTACAAGATAGACAGGCACTAGACCTGTTTCAAGAAACCTACGAAAAGACCCAGAAAAATGCCGTAGAAACTTTTGATTTTTTTTTTGCCTACAAAAACGATACGCTCAACTTCGACAATTATGCTCACTATCGGCACGGGAAAGCGAAAAATTTAGCCGTGGCCGAGGCGCTCAATCAGTCCGAATTGGCTCATTTAAGTAGTTTTTATTTGAATGCTTACCGGGATTACCAAGTCATTGAAGCAAGGCCGAACGAGTGAGGCCATTGACCTGATTGAAAAAGAAGAACCCATGGTCGGTAAAATTGAAAAATATAACATTCGGTTGAAGTGCCTAAAAATTGCGGCTTTGGCTTTTCAAGGGGATACCACTAAACTGCACAAAGAACTACCGCCCGCCTTCACCAAATACTCCAACGAGGCGAAATATTTTTTCCTTTTTTATTACGCTATTTATTTCTTTTTAGCAGGGCAAATTCCCGCTGCCATTCGAGAGTTGGATAATTTTGCCATTGTCTTGAAAAAGCAACCGTCCGTCGAAACGACTGCGCTTCAACCGATTATTCGATTTTTGAAACAATATTTTTTACTGCAACAGCAAATGGATATAGATAAGCAAACGGACGGTTTGACTCGGTTGCGGATGGATATGAATAACTATAAAAGAGAGGCCACCGTGGCTTATCGAGGCTATTTACCCTTGCTGTGGTTAGAGGGGCGGATGGATGATTGATAAAGGAAATTGGTAATCAAGTAACTGCCAACCTAGTGGTGTTTAACTGTTCCATAACTAGCGGCATTTGTGCTTCCGCCCCTATCTAATAACAGCAAAGAGCCGAACTCATTAGTTAACCTTAAAAATGTACACTATGTCTAGTTTGAAAGTTAAAATCTTGGATTACAGGCCTCACTTGGTGTCTATTGAACTGCCCGAACACAAACAGTCTATGCACATCCCTCGACAAGTGTTCGAATGGCGCAGAGACACGGGCATTTACGAAGTATTGAATCAAGACAAACTTCCAAAATACTTATAGTTGTGTTATACGATTTTATTGGATGGACTGCCTTGGAAATGGTGTGCTAAGGCAGTTTCTTTTTAAAAGGAAAGCTAATTTACAATAATTAAGAACAGATAGAGTAGGGGAGTTACCCTCACTTTAAATAGTTTTCGAAGATGACGACAACTCATATTCCTGTTAAAATAGTAGCAACCCAAGATAGTAATTTAGCCGTTAAACTCCCCTTTCTGGACGTTCCCGTCACGATGAACTACGACTTTTTTAGTAAGCGAGTGGAAGCGGGCTATTTCAAAATAGCAGAAGAAGATATTGCGAGAAAGATTCGGCAGGAGTTGCAGAATTAGGTTGGCGGCCACATCCTCCTCAAAGACTAATTAATTGCCACTCGTTTCCAACAAATAGACGAAGGTAAGATGAGGGCAAAAACTATCCCGCTTAGTGGCAAAGTGAAAGCCTACGGATGTCCATACGGTGAGAAACAATTGATATTTTTGTTCATCGTCAAAAACGAATCTTTTCATGACAAAAATAATTTTTACAGATTTTTTGTAAAAAAAGAGTGCTAACTTCTTAACACTCTTTCAATAGGTCTATTACTTTCGATATATTGTTGAATGAAAAAGAAATTCTTCTTAGCTAGCTTTTTTGAATTGCTTTTGTTTGCCCGTATCCAATTGAAAGACTTTTTTGGTTTGCATCGCTGCAGCGGGAGAACCTAGTCCAAATCTCGCTCCTAACAGCGCACTCGCTGCAATCGGTCCCGCCACGAACGGCATCAAAATCCACTGCTGCATGAAGCCCAAAACTAGTGCAAAAGCCATCGCCACGAAAAATCTGATAACTACCTCGCCGAAGTCCAAATCAAATAATTTTACTTTAATCATAACTATTTTAGTTTTAATTGTTTTTGTTAATTGATAGGTCAAAGTTACGCTAAGGACGAGTGCGAGTTGGTGAGAAATGTCAGTAGGGGGTGGTGATTTTTGTCACTCTGCTGGGAAGAAATTTATAGATAGCAGCTTAGATTTTCGGTGGATGGACGCCAATAGCCAAGAGGACAAACCTTAAATTGAAATTGGATTAAATCCAAACTAGCAACTAAGCAAATACGTTAAAAAAAATGAAAAATCAATTAGTTCAAACTGGTATTCTCTTCCTTGTATCCTTATTACTTTTAATAACTGGATGTCAAATACACCATAAAAAGCTATCAGAAGCACCCACCCAACGAATATTTT
>JBCCQK010000024.1:0-32534 GCA_039024375.1 Bacteroidota bacterium | reverse complement strand
TATATATGCCCATTTTATGTTTTTTGGGGCATACGGATGGGATTAGGCTGAATGTCAAATTTACGGGGACGAAACTGTCATAATTCAATACACGTTGCACTTTACTGCACACATTTCTTGTATAAAATTAAAATTTACAGTATTATTGTGGCAAACAATAAAGACAAACCGCAAGGTTTTTAGGATATAGTGTTTCATAGTGTGAGGGGTAACCGCAAAAGTGGTTGCTCCTTTTTTGTTTACATTTATACCCTTCTTTTTACGTTTTCCTTGCTAATAATAAAGAGGCCAAATCGAGTAGTGCTTGCTTGCGTACATCTTGTGTAGTTACATTATCTAAATGTGACATTGCTTTCGCCTGAAAGGATTTCATCAAATCTTCGGTCATGGAAGGCACCCTATTTTGGGTAAACAATGCTTTGACGCGTTCAATTTTAGCGGCTTCATCTTCTGGATAACTATCCATTAAACGTCGCAGTTCGGCTTGGTCTTGTTCATTGGCTACTTCTAGAGTTTTTAACACTAGATAGGTCTTTTTATTTTGGACAATGTCTCCTCCTACTCGCTTGCCAAATTTTACGGGGTCGCCGAAAGTATCTAGGAAATCGTCTTGCAATTGGAACGCAATGCCAATATTTCGACCGAACTCCCCTAAGTTATACACATTTTCGGCGGACGTTTTAGCTAATACCGCTCCCATTTTCAAGGCGCCGACCAATAACTGAGCAGTTTTGTCCTCAATCATTTTCAAGTAAGCGGGAATAGTAACAGCAACACTAGTCTCAAAATCCATATCGTACTGCTGTCCCACGCAAACCGCTTCGGCTACTTCGTTGAAGATGTCAATGAGGTCAGGGACGAGCGTTCGGTCTTGAATAGCGGCAATGTTCTTGTAAGCATAGATTAGCATTACATCACCCGACAGAATGCCTGTATTGGTGTCATATTTATGGTGTACGGTTGGTTTTCCCCGACGTAAAGGGGCCTCATCCATTATATCATCGTGAACGAGCGAGAAGTTGTGAAAAATTTCAATCGCATTGGCAATAGGAAGTGCCTGCTGCACCTCCTTTTCAAAGAGATTATAGGCCATTAAAACCAATATCGGGCGAATCCTTTTCCCCCCCAAACGCATAATATAATCTACCGGTTCGAAAAGATTGGTAGGTGCTTTGGTAAAAGGATTTCTTTCTAAGTAATTTAAGTAGATTTCTTTCAGTTGCTCAGCAGAATACATAAAACAATTTTAGAGTTTGTGGCCAATTCACCTGTCACAACTTTTTCATCAGTGCTATTTGGGCATCATATTTGAATAATAATCAAAAAAAGCCCCTAATTGTGAATTTTTTCCAGTGAAGCTATATTTTTTACTTGGAGAACGGCCAGTATCTTTTGAAATAGTGTCACTTATCATTAATAGCAGGTACTTAAAGGTGTAAATCTAGCAAATGTTTTCCAAGAAATACCATTTTTTTGGCTAGCTCCAAAACTGTGAAAAATTAAGTTCTTCTTTCCCATTCTCCGATTTAATATACTTGTCTTTTTGACAATTTCTTTGGACGTGTTTTGCGCAGTTCCATCCAACCATTCATGTATGTAGAAACATTACTTTGGGGTCAATTGGATGTTGCGACTCGGAGGACCCTAGCTAATCTACACTAAAAACTGTATGAAAAAGTGATTTTCGCTTATCGGAAACAAATTGAAATATAGTAGAAATACGACAGAAATATTTCGACATATTGCTCTATTTCAACTTATTTCCTTTTCCCAAAATCACGATTTTATCCAGTTCAAAGAATATCTAGAGATTAGCTTCCATTTAACACTAACAATTAATTAACCACTACAAAACTTACACCTAGTAGTTGTGTTAGTTGAATATTTTCGACTTTCACGATTCGCTGAAATGACGGTCTATGAATGGAAAAAATAAAATCCCCGTTTTACACCTAGAAGATAATAAAGCAGATATTACCGCCATGAAAGGATTCTTAGCCGAATCCTCTATCCGATACGATTATACCCAAGCCTCCAATCTGCGTCGAGGTATCGAAATTGCGCACCAACAGAACATTCAAGTGGTCTTGATTGATTTGAATCTAACCGATAGTTCTGGGTTTAAAACACTTACTACTTTTTTGGAAAAAGGGCCTCATGTGCCAGTAATTGTTGTCACGGGAACAAACAACGAAATCATTGGTAATCAATCGGTTAAAGCAGGAGCGCAAGATTTTTTGGTCAAAGGTCAATTCGACGGAAAACTCTTGGGGCGTTCTATCCGCTACTCTTTACAAAGACACAGTACACAGCAAAAACTAGCGACCACAGCAAGAAACCTTTCCGTAAGCGAAAAACGATACATCCAAGCCCAATCGCTTGCTCATTTTGGCAATTTTGAAATGGATATTGTGAATAATGAGATGCACTGGACGGAGGAAATTTTTAAAATATTGGGGCTTCATCTCAATAGTTTAAAACCTACGCTGACCGATTACATCAAATTTGCACATTTGGAAGACAAACAAAAGGTCGAAGAATTTTTTGATGAAATTGCTCGCAGTGGGCAACAAGGCAGTATGGAACACCGCGTCGTTCAAGACGACCACACGATAAAATATGTGGCGCTGAGTGCGAAATTGTTCTACGATGAAATTGCCGAAAAAGTCCTACTAGTTGGCGGCATTCAAGACATTACGGAACGAAAAATTTCCGAGCAACTTATCCTAGAAAAAAACATCAATACCAAGGCGTCCAAAGTAAAAGAAGAGGCGTTGATGAATATGAGTTTCCACATCCGAACGCCCCTTGCCTCGGTGGTAAATTTGGTTTATCTATTAGAAAAATCGAGATTGAATAACCAACAAAAAGAGTTTTTGGATGGCTTGAAAACTTCCGTGGACGATTTGTCGATGATGGTCAATAATTTGCTCAATTTTTCTATGCTCGCAACCGACCAAATTAAAATCGAAGAAGAAGAATTTAAAATCAAAGAATTCTTACAAGGTGTCCGAAAGGTAATACAAATGAAGGCCGATAATGCCAACTTGAAACTAGACTTCAATATTGCCAAAGGCTTACCCAGCACTATTTTTAGCGACTCCATCAAAATGACGCAAATTCTTTACAATCTGATGGATACGGCTATTCGCAATACCAACGATAAAGAAAAACTAGTGGTCAATGCGCAAATTCGTCAAGACGAACAAGTGGGCTCTGCTTTCATTTTTCACGTTTTGGACGAAGCGACTATATTAACCACTGACCAACTGCAACAGTTTGAAGAATCCGAACGACTACTAGAAGTATATTCCGAAAAATTGGAAGAAGAAAATCAACAGGAATTGCTGAGTATCGCCATGGCGTCCAAGTTGTCAAAGATATTGAAAGGCCAATTTACACTAGCGAGTAACGCCGACAATGGTACTTCCTATCGAGTAGAGATTCCCATAAAAATTGGGCAGACCGCACGAGTGCGTCACGGGAACATTCCCGATGCGCCTATCAAAATTTTATTGGTAGAAGACCACTTTTTGAATCAAATTGCTACCAAAAAAGTATTAACCACTTGGTCTGATTTTGTTAAAGTAGATATTGCCGAAAATGGACTTATCGGTGCCCAAAAACAAAAGGAAGTAGGCTATGATATTATATTGATGGATATTCAAATGCCTGTAATGAATGGTATCGACTCGGCCAAAAAAATTCGAGAAACCAGCAATGTGCCGATTATTGCGCTGACGGCCAACGCTTCCAAACAAGAAGCCGATCGCTGTATGTCTGTCGGTATCAACGAGTACCTAGGCAAACCCTTCAAACCGACGGATTTGTATGCGAAGATTATGAGTATGTTGGTGGGCGTGGAAATTTAGGATGAAGGTGGAGAGGCTTAGGGGCTGAGAGGCTTACAGGTTACATTGGGAATTATTGGGTTCATGAGGCTTATAAGGTTGATGAGGTGAATGAGGTCGCATCAACCTTATTCACCTCATCAACCTTATAAGCCTTATACACCCAAGACATTAATAACTCCGAACGTCGCCGCTACCCATTATCTGCGACTTTACCCTTGGGCTGCCTTTGTAGCGCACGTCCCCACTACCCGCAATACTTACTTCCAATCGGCCATTGACGTGGACATCACATTCGCCCGAACCCGCAATATTCACTTCGCAATCATTGACCGCAAAATCATCTAGCTTTACGTCGCCAGAGCCCGCAATACTAATCTCTAAGTCATCGCCATCGCCTTCCAAATGGACATCGCCCGAACCCGCAATGCTTACTTCGAGGTCGTCCACGTTGCGAAAGTCCGTTTCGCCCGTGATGCTGCCCGAACCGGCAATGGACAATTCTTCGATGGTGGAAAGAGTGATGTAAATATCAATACCATCGTGACCTTTCAAACTGATATTATCTTCCAATTCAATGTTCCATTTGCCTCCGCGCACGTCTTTTTCTAGCAGTTCGATGATATTTTTTTGCGCTTTGATTTCTACCTTTTGCTTTTTTCCCTGAGACAAATGTACCTCCCCACCAATACACACGCCGATACCCGTAATTTTTTCTAAGTCTAAGGTTTTAGTCACTTTAGGGCCTTCGCCTCTAACACTTTTACCCCACCATTGGGCGTGTAAAGTACTAGAAACGGTAAAAAAAAATAAGAAGAAAAGAAAATTGGATTTTTTCATTTTTTTGGATGTCTATTTTTGAAATTTACTTTTTGGCTACCTTAGGCAAGGCTACCATTTCTAATGACAATTAGTTGTTTGCAGAGGTTGCATCAATTGGAAATAAGGTGAAAGCTCTTTGTTTCCAGTTCACATTTTTCACTTTACTGATGATGAAAGTCCCCACTCTTTGTTGGGCGTCTTCCCCATTTCTAAAATGAGTTTTCCCCCGTCAACAATTTGTTGGTGCAAAAAGGTAGGCGAGTTCAAAGGCTGTCCATCTAAAGTAGCAGATTGGATGTACAAGTTCTCAGCAGAAGCATTATTGGTTTGCATAACAAATTGTTTGCCCTCATAGTAGCGGTCATCCAAATGGATAGTAACTCTATTGAAAATAGGCGAAGCAATTTCGTAAGTAGGTTCAACGGCCGTACCACCCCTCATAGAGAATAAGCCAATTTTCATCAATACAGCTAGTGCGCTCATTAGCCCTTGGTCTTCGTCACCGCTATATCCATAATCAGGAGAAACACCACTATACACTTTATTAATAACCTGCCGACTCCAATACTGCGTGAGCCACGGAGCATCGGCAAAATTGAACAAAAAAGCGGTCTGCATACAGGGCTGATTACCGTAGTTCAAATAACGTCTTCGATTCTTTTTCTCTTCGCCCTTATCGTGGCTTTTGGCGGAGGTAAAATCGTGCTCTTGCGCTACTTCAAAGGAAGCATTGAGTTTTTTAACAAAGGCTTTTTTCCCGCCAGTCAACTCAATTAAGCCAGCTACATCTTGGGGGACCCACCATGTAAACTGGGCCGCATTGCCCTCTACCCAGCCGTGGTCGTAGCGGAGAATATCGACATCTTTTTCCCAACTGCCGTCCAAATTTTTGACCCACATCCAACCCAAATCGGCGTTCCAGATATTTTGGTAATTCTTAGACCGTTTTTGGTATTTTTGGTAATCCTCGTCCTTGCCGAGCGCTCTAGCCAATTGGCCGAGCGTCCAGTCTTGATAAGCGTTTTCTAAAGTTTGGCCAGAGCCGTCCTTATGAAACCCTTTGGTTCCTTCGGGTAATGGGTGTGGAATGTAACCATCATTTAGGTAGTATTGCATGCCTCCACCAAGGTTAGTATCATGCTCGTAGCCCGCTTTGCCCATGATTCCTTCGGCGGTGTGATTTTTCACCAACCCTTCGTAAGCTAAATCAACGTCGAATCCTCTGATACCTTTTTGATAGGCACTTACGATAAAGGGAGTGGAGGAAGCCCCCGTCATCACATAGGTATAATTGCCTCCCGACGGGCCACGCGGAATCAAGCCACCGTCTTTATACATCAAGAGCATGGAATTGATAAATTCCTCGGTCACTTTCGGATACACCAAATGCCAAAGCGTATTGAGTGTCCATTGGGCACCCCAGAACGAATCAGAGTTGTAGTGGTTGAAAGTCGGCTGGCTGTTGGCGTCTAACGGAATCTGTCCAATTCGAGGCGTATCCCCCGTCATATCGCAGTATTTTCCGTTGACGTCACTCAAAATTCTGCGCCCTTGCAAAGCATGCCAAAGGTCAGTATAGAATCGACGTTGTTCGGTCTCCGTTCCACCTTCAATTTCGATTTTGCTTAACCAATTGTTCCACTCATCCTGTGTTTCAGTTACTACCCTATCAAAATCCCAATGAGGCAGTTCGGTTTGTAAATTCAGTCGAGCTTGTTCCGTACTAACGTAGGAAATAGCAACTTTCATCAGTCGTTCCTCATTGGCTTGGGTGGCAAAACTAACGTAAGCGCCCGTTTTTTCTCCTTCAATTTCTGTTACTTTCAACAGTTCGCCGTCTTTCCACGCTCCAAATCGGTCAAAATCTTGGTCAAACTGAATCACGTAATACACATAAGTAGCTTTAGGGCGGCGAAAGGTTGGCGCCATCAATGCGTAGCCCACAATTTCTCGACTATTAACTTTCTTAGCGTATCCTTTTTCCGTATCGCTTGGTCCCAAAAAAGTAGAGAAATCAACGTGAATGTGGCTTTGCTCACTTTCGGGAAACGTATAGCGATGAAATCCAACCCGAGTTGTGGCCGTCAGTTCTGCATCAATGCCGTAATCTTCCAAAAATACTTGGTGAAAGCCCGCTTTGGCGTTCTCATTTTCGTGGCTGTACTTTGACCCGTATTTATTGGCCCCAAGGTGCCCTTTAAAGTCTCCCGTAGTGGGTAAAACCGGAATCGCCGATAACTGCCAAGCGTGGACGTGGCTGAAACAACGAATCGTATCTTGATTGTACCGATAACCAGAGTTCCACGCCCCGTTAATCACCATATCGGGACTTAAGTTGACCATTCCAAAAGGGCGAGTCGCCGAGTTGAAGAAAAACCAACGAGAGTTGGCGGCATCTACTAGAGGCTCGACCAAATCGACGGGACGGGTAGGGGTAACTACTGTTTTGTTGTTTGGTGTCGTAGCTATTTGCTGACAGCCAATCCCTGTAAAAAATAAGAATAGCCAAAGCGGAATGGAGAGTAGGTTTTTCATGTTCACTTTACTTATAAATCAATACTATTTTTTTTGTATATTGTTCAATTTTCCAATCATTTTACTTAATTTCCCGCCCATTATAGATTGCCTATATTTGGCATTATCGTATCGCTTTTCTAAAATTCTTATAACATGAAAAATATCAAAGGACCTGCTATTTTTTTAGCACAGTTCATGGGCGACGAAGCGCCTTTTAATTCTTTAGACAACGTTTGTAAATGGGCGGCCAGTATCGGCTATAAAGGAATTCAAATCCCCACTTGGGATGACCGATTGATTGATTTGGAAAAAGCAGCGACAAGTAAAACGTATTGCGATGAGTTGAAAGGAAAAGTCAACAGCCACGGCTTGGAGATTACTGAACTATCCACCCACTTACAAGGCCAACTAGTAGCGGTGAATCCAGCATACAATGTGATGTTCGACGGTTTTGCGCCCGAAGAAGTACACGGTAAACCGAAAGCTAGAACGGCTTGGGCAGTGCAACAGGTTAAGTGGGCTTTACAAGCGAGTCGAAATTTAGACATCGACGTACACGCAACTTTCTCTGGCTCACTGATTTGGCATACCATGTATCCGTGGCCCCAACGTCCGCAAGGTTTGGTTGATACGGCCTTCAAAGAATTGGCGAAGCGATGGAAGCCGATTCTAAACGTAGCGGAAGAAAGTGGCGTAGATGTTTGCTACGAAATCCACCCAGGCGAAGACCTGCACGACGGTATTACTTTCGAAATGTTTTTGAAAGCAACCCGCAATCACAAGCGAGTAAATATCCTTTACGACCCGAGTCACTTTGTTTTGCAACAGTTAGATTATCTAGCTTACATCGATATTTACAAGGACTATATCCGAATGTTTCACGTCAAAGATGCGGAGTTCAATCCGTCGGGTAGAGTGGGCGTTTACGGTGGATACCAAGGTTGGGCCGACCGTGCTGGACGATTCCGCTCGCTGGGCGACGGGCAAGTGGATTTCCGTTCTATTTTCAGTAAACTATCACAGTACGATTACGATGGTTGGGCCGTTTTAGAATGGGAATGTTGCATCAAAGACGCCGACCAAGGGGCACGGGAAGGTGCTCCATTTATCGCTGACCACATTATTAAAGTCACAGAAAAGGCTTTCGACGATTTCGCGGGTGGAGAACCCGATGAAAAGTTGAATCGAAAGATAATTGGAATTGGAAGGTAGTAAAGTCGCCCGTATTGAAGCCTTTCTCACGAGCGTTCAAGAATTAAATTAAGCAATTTTTTGAGCCGATGTGGGGTTGTGTAGAAGGGGTGTGAATAATCAAAATTCACTAATTTGTAACACACCCAATTTATTTATACTCTTTTCACACAACCCCATCAAGCCATTACACCAATTACTAATCGTTACGATAACTATTCTTACAACTCAATTCCCTTCAATAACCAATCAAAAACATCCGTTGCATCCATATTATTAGGCGCTCCTTGCCGATTGATAAAAACGGGCTTGTCCTTATCCGCTACGTTGATGCGACCGTGCGACCCTTTGACCAACGTCGCATCTAACGGTATGACGTCCATTAGCATCCGAAAACCTAGCTTCTTTTTCAACACTTTCCACGCAATTCGAGGAAAAATGAATTTCTTTTTAGGGTCCACGAACATCTCAACGGGGTCGTAGCCCGGCTTTTTGTGAATATCAATAATGCGGGCAAAATCGGGTGCTTTTTTGTCCTCTAACCAATAATAATACGTGAACCAACTGTCTTTGTCCGCCACGGCGACCAAATCTCCCGCTCGGTCGTGGTCCAGTCCGTACTGCTGTTTTCCCGATTCATCTAGTAACAATTCAATACCTTGCACTTTCTCCAATAAAGACCGTACTAGTGGAATATCTTCTTTATTTTTTATGTAAATATGGGCAATTTGGTGGTCCGACAAAGCCACTGCCCGACTAGTTCCTGCATCCAATAATTCCAAGCCTCGTTCTTCTCGAACGCTTATCAAATTATTTTCTCGCAGGATTCGATTAATATGGATGGGTTGATGTACGTCGGTAATACCGTAGCCCGATAAAACCGTTACTTCTACTTGTTTGCGTTCGAAATACTGAATTAAATCTTTACAAACAGCATCAATTTCGCTCAAATCTTTTTGTACGGATGGATGCGCTTGACCATGTCGTTGTAAGTTGTAATCCAAATGTGGTAAGTAAATCAGCATCATCGTTGGGTCGTGCCAATCGTGTACTTTCATGGACGCATCCGCAATCCATCGACTGCTGCTAATATTGGTATTCGGTCCCCAAAAGTTAAAGAGGGGAAACATTCCCAATTCTTGCTGCAGTTTCGGCCGCAACTCCATCGGATAGCTGTAGCAATCGGGCATTTTCCGACCGTCGGCAAAATACTGCGGCCTAGGCGTCACACAGTAATCCACAGAGGAATACATATTGTACCACCAAAACATATTGGCGCAGGTGAAATCTGGATTTTGTGCCTTAGCAATTTCCCATATCTTAGGAGCTTGCACGAGGTGATTGGACTGTCGCCACAATTTGAGTTCGCATTCGTCTTTGAAGTACCAACCGTTGGCGACGATGCCGTGGTCTTTTGGCAATTTACCCGTTACGTAGGTGGATTGGGCAGTGCAGGTGACAGCGGGTAAAACGGGATTGATGGTCGAAATTTTCCTTTTTTCAGTCGCCCATTTGGATAGAAAGGGCATATTTTGGTTCAATAAATCGGAACTCAGACCTACTACATTGATAATGGCCGTTTTTTGCATGACTATGGTTGTTATTGTTTGCGTTGACGTTTCTTATTGCCTCGCTACTGTTTTTTTATAACACGGAAATTAGAGAACACGGAATTGGACGTTGACCTTTTCTGTCTGACGTATCGCCTTATCATCCTATTCCCTTTTACCCTCTTAGCCTTTAGACCTCTCAACCTTATTCCCTTACTTCATGACCTTACCTAAAACCCAACCCATTTCTCGAGTAATCGAATCCGTCAAAGACAGTCGATTATTTTCGGGTAGGACTTCCCACGTGTAGGTTTCTATTTCTAAGTGTTGAGAAAACGGTTTGGCTTTCCATAACTTTAACACCTTGCTGATTTCATCTTGCGTGGACTGCAAGCTACCATAAGTATCCGTGAAAATAGGGACGTGGAAGTGGGTGCGTAGCTCGGTGTATTCGGGGTTGTCGATGACGGCTAAAGCAGGGCCTAAATCGGGGAACTGTTCAATTGAACCCGCTTTAGTTTGGAAGACGGTTTGGTGCAAGTAGGTGGATTCGTTATAAGGTTCTAAACTTTTTTTAACGATTTTTCGGTCTCTTTTACTATGCGTTAGTTTCGTTTTTATCGCTGCACTGATTTGTATTTTCCCTACTCGAATTCCTTTCTTTTTTAGTTTTTTCAAAATGGGTTTGGGGTCTTCGTATTCTACCGCAAAATGACAAACGTCGTAGCACAGTTGGATGTGTTCGTAAATGGCAGCTTTGGCCTCCGCTTCGGAGCAATCCATCTTTTTGACGAGCTGCGGAACACCTATTTTCACTAATACTTTTTCAAAAAAATCAATAAACTCTCGACTGTTTTCTAAGATGCCGTCGGGTTCGGGTTCGATGTCTAGGTGCATAGATTTGCCCGTTTGCGCTTTGATTTTCATCAAATGCGCTACGACTTTAATCATATTTTTTGCGCCCTTTTCGGTAGCTTTTTGCAGTTTTTTGGGTGTTTTGTGCCAAAAACGGTAGGAAATCGGAGAAGTGGAGATACCGCCAATTTGCTCTTTGGGCAGTAGCACCGTTAACTGGTCGAATAATCTTTTGGTATAAACCACTCGTTCTTTGGTCGTCCAATCGGGTGCATGGACTTGGTCTTTAACGACGGTTCGGTGAAATCCACCGTAGGGAAAACCGTTCATCGTAAAGACGTAGCAATTATTTTTTTGTAACCACTTATTGAAGGCTTTGAGTTTTTTACCCGTTCCCAATTGTTCGGAGGCTTGGGCGGATAGGCGTAAGCCAATGCCAAAAGGTACTTTGGCTTTCAACTTCTTTTTGACGACAAAAACATTTTGCAAACTATCTAATACTTGGAACCACGTTTTGCCAGGGTGGATGTTGGTGCAGTAGGTAAGGTGTGCGTTTTGGGTGATTTTCAAAGTGGGTGATTTTGTTTTTGTGAAACGTAACTACTTAGCACTTTTTTTACCATAAAGTCCATACAGCTCATAGAGTTCATAAAGTTTTTTTCGAGCGGTAGCATTGACTATTTCGAGCAGTAGCATTGACTATTTTGTACTGTTTTGGCGTTTTCAATATAGGGTGGTAAGTAGTTACTGTGAAACGTTATTTTGACTTTTTGACGCCGAGAGACGCTGTTTGAAGTTATGATTTTTTATGTTTTCCGCTCTAGCATAATTATAATAAAAAAGAAAACATAACTAAAAACATAATCGAAGCAGCGTCCCTCAGTGTCAAGAGAACAACCTCTAAGCTAACTCTGCCATTGCCTTTCCTAAAACCGCCAAATCCATCTCATGCGTCTCAACGCCGTGGCCAATTTTATCCAATAGCATAATGGTCAATTCGCCGCCCAGATGTTCCCGAAATTCTTCGAGTCCTTCCCACAAAATAGGATTGAAAGCGGTTTTCGATTCGTTGTACAATAATGGATGAAAGATAGCAAAACCTAAGTCTCGTAAACACTGGTGAACGTGCTGCATGGACGCTTTATCGAGTAGGCCAATATGATACGAATAGGCCACATCCAAGGCAATACCAATAGCCACCGCTTCCCCGTGTCGCACTTCGTAATCCGTCAGTTGTTCCAATTTGTGCGCCGCCCAGTGTCCAAAGTCTAAAGGACGAGAGCTACCTTTTTCAAAAGGGTCGCCGTTGGTGGCAATGTGCTGCATGTGGTGTTTGGCACAACGATAGATTAGGGGTTTCATCAACGCCAAATCTCGATTATCCAACGCTTTGGCGTTCTCCGCAATCCAATAGTAAAATGCCTCGTCTCTGATGAGGGCAACTTTGACCGCTTCGGAAATACCCGCCCGCCAGTCTCGGTCGTTAAGCGTCAGCAAAAAGTTCGTATCATTGATGACGGCAAACGGTGGCACGAACGTCCCTAAATAATTCTTTTTATTAAAATAGTTGATACCATTTTTGACCCCTACGCCCGAATCGTTTTGTGATAAAACGGTTGTGGGAATCCGAATGTGTCGAATTCCTCGATGTGCAATGGCCGCAACAAAGCCAACCAAATCCAAAATGGCCCCACCACCGATACCAAGCACGTAGGCATGTCGGTCAATTTTTTGGTCGTCAATTAGTTGCAAAATATCCTGTACCAGCTGAAAATTATTCTTTGCTGATTCCCCTCCTTGAATAATGAGTGGGCTGCCGCACATAGCGAGTTCATCGGGATAAGCACCGCAATAATCATTGATGGAATTTTCTAGATAAGGGTGCAATCTAGCCACTTCACTATCCACGACGACAATCATTTTTCGCAGTCGGTCGCTTCCATCTTCCCTTAAAGTTTCGACGAACAACGGGTTGTCAATAGCGAATAAATTCTCGGTAAATAAGACCTTATATTCGTAAGGAATCGAAAATTGTTGGTGTATCGTGGGAGTAGAAATAGTAGGTTTTATTGCAGTATCATTCATTAATTTGCAGTGTTTTTTTGGACATAAAGCAAATAGAGTACTTAGAAAAATTTAAAATTACAAATTCAAAATCTAAAAGTACTGATAGTCAGAAATTTAGAACTTTAAAAATGTAAATTTAATTTTTTCATTGTTCCTTACAGTTCATACAGTTTCCGAGCGGGAGTTTTAACCTTTTATCACAAAGCTTCAGAGTTTGTAGTGCTACGTTTCAAAAATTTTAGGCAGTTAAATGTAATCGCCAAATTTGGCGGTTACGAATACATACTATTAACTTTTGAAACATAGTAATAGAGCCCACTAAGCCTTTTTTCGAGCGTAGCTTGTTTGTCTTTACCTCTTGACCTTTCCCCCTCTCAGCCTCTTAACCTTTATGCAATTAAGTTACCGAAAAATACTTAGCCAAAGCAAGTGAAAGAGGAAATAAAGCCAAGACTAATAATCCAGCTGTCCAACCCGAAAAACCGGCCGCCAAACTAGCATTCAATGGAATCAACGACAAAACACCCATTTTGACCGCATTTTGAACCATTTTGGGCTGGTTATGTCGGATAGCCTTCAGCTTTGCTTGTACATTCATTCCTATCCACAAAAGTAAAAAGGGGAATGCGTTAAAAAGTTGGTAGGGTGTAAAAAAAGAGAGACCTATCAAAATACCAAAAACAATATAGTCTAGCAAAAGGGCTAGCTTCAAGGCGGTTCTATTGTTTCCAAATACTTCGCCTTGACTAGTCAAGGTGATGTCACCGATGAAAAGGAGGGGTATGGCAGCCAAGTACCAATATTGCTGTAAAGCAACAATGCTGATGCTGACACCTAGTAGTAAGTTAAAGCTACGACATAAGCCCATATTCAGTGGACCAAGTACAGTAAAGTGTTTAGAAAACTTATCGTAAGCTAAAGCTAGCACAGCGACAATTACCGCTAAAACAGCACTCGTAGTGGACACCCAACTAGCAGCAACTATGCCCATTAGTAATAGTCCGATACCTAGCAAGTGGGCTTGTTGTAACGTGACTTGGCCACTTGGCAGGGGACGTTCGGGGCGTTCGGTGGTGTCTAATTCAACGTCAAATATGTCGTTGTAAACAACACCGCCGCCGTACAATCCAATAGTAGCAACGGCCAAGCAGACAATATCTCTGACCGAAGAAGGCACAAAAAGCAACCCAGCAATGCTGATACCCGCCAAAATATCCGCCACAGCCGTCACGATGTTGGCGGGACGCATCAATATAAAATACGGTTTGACGGTCATCAAATTAGTTCGCTACAATATTACTCGACAGTTTTTCAATAGAATTTCCTGCTCTCAACACGCTATTGCCACTAAATAAATTAGCAGGATTAACTTGCTTGGCGTCTGACCAATCTGCTTCTTGCATTTGACCACTTTGGCTGTAAGCGGCTAATGCATTACTGTAACAAGTCATTTCTATGTGTTCCTTTGGAACGCCCCTTTCCAGCATCAACGCCGCCGTTTTTGGTACCGACAAAGGGTCACTAATCCCCCAGTCCGCAGAACTATCGACGATAATCCGCTCGGGACCATACTGTTTCACTATTTCCACCATACGCTCATTCCCCATTTTAGAGTTGGGGTAGATGGTAAAAGCCGTCCAATAGCCTCGGTCAAGTACTTCTTTAGCCGTTTCTTCGTTACAATGGTCGATGATAACCTTAGTTGGGTCGCAGCCGTGTTCTTCCAGTACGTCCATACTACGGTAAGTCCCATTTTTTTTGTCCCGATGCGGCGTGTGAACCATAATGGGTAAGTCCAATTCTAAAGCCAGTTCGATTTGCAATCGGAAGTATTTGTCTTCCGCTTTCGTCTGGTCGTCGTAGCCAATTTCCCCGATGGCAACCACGCCTTCTTTGGCAGCAAATTGGGGCAATAACTCCATGACCTGTTCGGCCAAAGGCTCATTATTGGCTTCTTTAGAGTTGAGTCCCATAGTGCAGTAATGCCGAATATCATATTGGGACGCTCTAAATCGTTCCCAACCAATCAACGTACTAAAATAATCTTTAAAGCTACCAACCTCCGTTCGGGGTTGTCCCAACCAGAAAGCAGGTTCGATAATGGCAACAATGCCAGCAGCTTGCATCGCTTGGTAGTCGTCCGTTGTTCGAGACACCATGTGAATGTGTGGGTCAATGAATCTCATATTTTTTAATTTTGGTAACTAGTTCGTATTTTTTTAGAGCTTGTCTAAATTTCCATGATTGAGCGAAAGTGAGCAAATTGATGGAATTTTAGACAAGCTCTCACCACAGTAGTATATACAAGGACTAAGCAGTTACAAAGTTCATAAAGTAGTAAAATAAAGAAAGTACTCGTTGACTATTCCGCTAAAGCCTTGCCAATTTCATCCCAAGACGGTAGTTGGTCCGTTTCTATTCGTTGCGCTTTCAGCCATTGATGCCCTTTGGAAAAATCACTTTCTACGAGTGCTTTGATGGCTGCCACCCGTTCCAATTCGGCCCCTTCCAAAACTGTCCGTTGCAAATCCGCTGAGAAATTTTCATCTGCATAGCCCGCTACAAATCGCCACAGCTCGGGCGTTACTTTTCGATGAGCGGACATTCGTTCGTGGGCATAATCTAAAAAAATATAGGCTAAATTTTTATTCTTCCGCTCTTCAATTTGATGTACTTTGTAAATGGGACGTTCCATGAAAACGGCCTTCAAAACCATGTGATTCCAAGCGTCTTCTGTGAGGTATTTGGCGGGAAAGGGGTTGTAAAGGGCAATCGAATCAAATACGCCAGCCATGTTGGTTCGCAACCCTTCTCGACAGCGAAGGGCGAAGTCGTTAGCGTTATCTAAAAAGTACAATCCTTTGTAGAGGGCGATAAGTTCTCGGTAATCGGCGGTAGCAAATAGGTTATCTAGCAGCCGTTGGTTGCTATCAACCGGTAGCGCCGTTATCAACGTAATTCTAGCTAATTCATCCTTGGGCCAAGAGAGGTCAGAAAAATTAGGATAATACGCATTCAACAGTTTCTTATCAGCAGTATCAAAGGAAATTTCAAGTTTATCCACAAAACGGGAACAGGCGCTGAAAGCTAAATAGAAATTTCTATCTTTGAAATCTCCCGACAGTACGGCTATTTTTTTTGATAGCCAACTCCATTCCTTCTCGTCCAAATATTTCTCTAGAGTACTTACTAACAGTTGATGACCGCTCATTTATCCTATTTCCAGTTTAGGTAATTACAAAAGGGTTTGTCCTAAAAATTCTAGTTCTCTGACAATATGGGTGGTTAGAAAACGAAAAAACTTTTTAACTTAGATTTACGAAAATCAAAATTAACAAAAAAAGAAGAAAGAGGGCAGGGAAATCTAGTCAGCTTTTTGCAATACAAGTTTGGTATGCATTCTTCCGTACCAACTAAAAAATAACTACTCCTTAAGATGTACCTTAAATACTATAAAAACCTTACTTATTGGAAAAAGTATCTTCCCTTTTTACCCCAAAAATATCAAGCACAATTCGAGACACCCAATGAAGCCTACTGGGACTGGAAAACGGCAAAAATTCATCTTGACTATAAAATCAAAAAGACCAGTAAGATAACGGTAATCCTCATTCACGGTGCGGGGGGGAATGGCAGAATATTGAGTATGTTCACCAGTTTTTTGATAGCTAACGATATCAATTACTATGCCCCCGATAACCTTGGTTACGGATTAACTCAATTATCCAATAAGCGATTTGTGTATGACGACTGGGTCGATATGTTGAGCGATTTCACGAAATATGTTATTCAAAAAGAAGATACACTCGTAGTTTTAATCGGAATGAGCGTTGGAGGAATGTTGGCTTATCAAGTTGCGTCTAGAGTTAAAGCGGTTCGAGGAGTGATTGTCACTACCTTCGCGGACCCAAGAGACCAAGATACTATGGTTGCCATGTCAAAAAATAAATTTTTGGGCACGGTGGGATTACAATTAGGCAAAACTTTTAAAGTTGTTTCGGATGGTATTTGGGTGCCTATCAAATGGTTGTGTAAATTGAATTTGATGTCGAGAGACCCCCAATTCTCCAAGATTTTTATGGAAGATAAACACGCAGGAGGTATTTTAATTTCCATGCGTTTTCTACGAACTTTCTCGACTTATCAACCAGCGCAATCGTTCGACCAATTTGATACTTGCCCTCTGTTGTTGATACATCCCGAAAAGGACGATTGGACGCCGTTCCATCTGAGTAAAAAGAACTTTGACCAATTGAGGGTCGAAAAAGAAGTCCACCTTTTGAAGGAATGTGGGCATGCGCCCATTGAGGTACCAGGTATATTTGAAATGGAAACACAAATATTACAGTTTCTAAAAAAGGTACTCTAATCCCCTCGGAAGAATCTCTAATATTTTCCCTACCTTGTGCGCTTTACTCATCGAATTATCAAAACAATGAGGTACTTACTCCCTTTATTTCTATTATTCACCGCTTGTAATCAAGTTGATACAACTATGCAAAACGAATTAGCTCAATTAAAAGAAAAGCTAGCCGCTGCGGAACAGGCTGTTGCCGCCGCACAAACTGACGAAACGGCTTTTATTCATACCGTTTTCTTTTGGATAAAAGACGGCGTAACCGGCGAACAGAAAGCCGATTTTGTCGCCAACGGCATGGGCAAATTGAAAGACTGCCCACAAATCTACAAGGTCTTTTACGGGCCACCAGCGGGCACACCGAGAGAAGTGGTAGACAATAGTTACGATTATGCTTGGGTCTGCCATTTCAAAAGTAAAGCAGACCAAGATGCTTATCAGACCGAGCCTATCCACTTAAAGTTTATCGAAGACTACAAAGATTTGTGGGGCCGAGTGCAGGTGTATGATAATGTACTTTCGGAGTAGTGCGAAGTTTTAAGTCACCTAGGATGCAACACTGATTGAACAGATTAGACAGATTTTCACAGGTCGTTATGACCGAACTCCGTTCATTTGAACTCGGCCTAGAACAAGTACTAAAAAGAAACCGTCCAATCTGTCCAATCAGTGCTGCAGCAAATTTGAGTTGGCCAACTTCGTACTCACCTTTTTAAAAAGCAGAAATGTCCTCTCGAATCTTCCACTATCTTTTTCTTATTGGTTTATTATCCATTTTTACCAGCAATATATCGGCCCAGAAATTGAGCCGTATCACCGTTCAAGGTAACCAATTTGTGAACGAACAAGGGGAAAAGGTGATTTTCCGAGGCTTAAACGCTAGCGACCCCGATAATTTGGAAAAAGCGGGCCATTGGGACAAAGCCTATTTTGAAGAAATAAAAAATTGGGGTGCGACCATCGTCCGCTTTCCCGTACATCCTAGAGCGTGGAACGAACGGGGTAAAAAGGCCTATTTGAAATTGTTGGATAATGGCGTACAATGGGCAACGGAATTGGGGCTATACGTGGTCATGGACTGGCACAGCATCGGCAATTTAAAAGAGGAAAAATTCCAACACGAGATGTACGAAACGGATTTCGAAGAGACGCTGAAGTTTTGGAAAGTTATCGCCAAACGCTACGGCGATAACCCAACCGTTGCTTTCTACGAATTATTCAACGAACCCACTTTAGGAGGTGGAAAATACGGTAAATGTAGTTGGTCCGAATGGAAGTTGATGATGGAGCAAACTATTGACTTGATTCGTAAAAAAGGCGGTCGAGGAGTTCCTTTGGTTGCAGGATTCAACTGGGCCTATTTCCTCAATGATGTGGCTGATAACCCAATTGAGGCAACGGGCATCGGCTATGTAAGTCATCCCTATCCACAAAAGCGGAAGAAACCTTGGGAAGCGCAATGGATAAAAGATTGGGGCTTCGTGAAAGAGAAATATCCGCTAATGCTCACCGAAATTGGTTTTTGTGAGCCCGAAGCACGAGGTGCCCATATTCCCGTTATCAGTGACGAGTCTTACGGCGAAGCGATTACCGCCTACTGCGACACAAAAGATATTTCTTACGTCGTTTGGGTGTTTGACCCCGAATGGTCGCCGATGCTATTTTTAGATTGGGCGTTTACGCCTTCTCGGCAGGGGCGTTTTTTTAAAGAGAAGTTGCAAGGTTATTAGGGGGAATCTTTTCTCGATTATTTGCTACGCCGAAATGCTCCAAAGCGCAAACCTTGAGGCTATCAGTAGAACCATTAACATGATTAACAATAACAAAATGCCAATGGAATCTTCGTGGGCAATATGCGCAACCATAGCCGTTAGCAAGAATAAACCAGTTCCAGCATAGGCCCATTATTTTAAAAAAAGTGGAAGGGGCTTATAAATCAGTAGAAAAGCACCGATGACTTTTAAAACACCTAGTTGAATTCTGAAAAAATTGGGAAACCCTAAATCCTTGACGCCTTCAATAGTCGCAATGCTAAAAAAGTAAGTGTAGGCACTAAGTAATAGAAATCCGGTAATGATGCTCGTTGAAATCCAATAGATATTGGTCATGATAGCTATTTTGATTTCAAAGGTAAAAAAAATAGCCATCTTTACAATTCTAGTTATTCACTAGCCGCAAAGATGGCCATTCTACATCACCTGACAATAACATTTATTTTTATCGCTTTTTTAAGAGGCCTTCGCCATGGGAATGGCCTTTTTATCTTTTATCCTGTCCCCAATTTCCTTAGAGGCGGCAAACGACGTAATCATTTGCGACAACATATCACTAGCCGCCGACGGGCTATTGGGTAACAGAATCAAATTACTATTCGTGCTTTCGCCCATCGCTTGTAGGGTATCGTAGTGCTGTGTAATCACGATGAGCGCCGACGCTTCCTGCGAATTGATACCCACTTTGTTTAACACATCTACGGAATCTTCCAAACCTTTGGCGATTTCTCGACGCTGGTCGGCCGTCCCTTTTCCTTGCAATCGCTTACTTTCCGCTTCGGCCCGTGCTTTGGCGACAATACGGATTTTTTCGGCTTCCGCTTCGTACTCAGCGGCCAGTTTTTCCCGCTCGGAAGCATTGATACGGTTCATGGCTACTTTTACCTCGGCGTCGGGGTCAATGTCCGTGACCAAGGCTTTGACGATGCCGTAACCGTAGTTTTTCATGGCCTCTTCCAATTCTCTACGAGTCGCAATGGCTAGGTCATCTTTTCTTTCGAAGACTTCGTCCAATTTCATTTTGGGAACTTCCGCCCGAATGGTGTCAAAGACGTAAGACGTAATTTGCGCCTCGGGCAATTCCAGTTTATAAAAAGCATCGAAAACCTTGTCTTTTAAAATGTGGTACTGCACCGATACTTTCAATTTGACAAAAACGTCGTCCTTGGTCTTCGTTTCTACCATTACGTCCAATTGTTGGATTTTCATACTTACTCGACCTGCAACATTATCAATCAACGGAACTTTAAACTGTAACCCCGCCCCGTAGGCTTGACTAAATCGACCAAAACGTTCGACGATGGCTACGGTTTGTTGTTTGACCGTAAAAAGGCCCGTAATGATGATGGGAATAGCAATCAGAAACATAATCACAATTAATTCAATCATGGCTTTTAGTTTTAAAAGGTGGTTAAATGAGAAGTCAGAAGTCAGACCGTCCTTATGGACTGTCAGATATCAGACTCACCAATCGTATATTCGTAGGTATAAGCATAGAGGACTTTACGCACCTACTACGATAGGGTAGCAGATACGCAAAACTCAAAACCTTATTATTAGAAAAATAAAGCGAATGTCACTATTCGGAAGCGAGCATAGAGAATCGGGAGTAGAGATTTGAAATACTGATAAATGAGAATAAAATCAAAATCTTTGTCGAAGACCCCGAAATTTGCGTCCCTGTTCTCTCAATAAAATGGTCTCTCTTCTCTGTTCTAAATAGATATAAGCGAATTATAAAAGGCAAAGCGGCAATTGAAACTGCCACTGTTGCCTTTTTGTTCAACAACCCACGAAACGAATAAATTATCCGTTGGGGTTATTTTTTATTGATAATAAATTGATAAACAATTACTTAATCAACACTTCAAATATACCCTCATTGTGGGCAGCAAACAACTTTTGTCGATAATCCAAGAAGGAATCTCGACGAACCAAGGAGAAAGTCGATAGGAGGTTTATCCCGTCAAAAACTCATTTCGTAACAACCCAAACGCAGTTCACCACCTCCATTTTTAATCGCTTCGGATTGCGGGTATGTTTGTATCATATTCCAATTTTTTTTACATTCACTAATGCTAAAACGAGCGATTATGTCCACTATCAAAAATAAAATCGAAGCCTTTTTGTTGAACCATACGGTTTGGGTATTTCTTATTTTACTGTTTCTTTTCAATCATGGCTGGGTATTATTCTTGGGGAATTCTAGCTATCAATATCTAGAAATTAGTAAATGGGTGGACTACCTCACGAGAGCTTTGTGGTGGTGTTTACTGTTTGCACCGTTACTATTATTTGCCCTTTTTAGACAGAAGATTCAGCAACAATTGACGACGACGAAGTATTGGGCACTATGGAGTTATTGTTTTCTGATACACCCTTTTTTGATAGGTCAATTCGATGTACAAAATATCTTTCTTCGACCTAAAATTGATGGAGGGATAGTGTGGGTTTGGGCTACAAATTTTGTAATAGTAGAATTGCTTTTGCGCTTTAATGATTTCTTTTCCAAGAAATTAAATCTGAAAAAACGAATGCCCCATTTCAATTTGGAAAAGTTTCTACTGGCGGGCCTTGTGCTCTTTTCACTGCTGTACGCCTACATCAAGCAAGCCGTTTACGACGGATACTACCTCTCGTCAGCGATTCAACATCTACTATTTTTCGGCATCTTCTATGCTTTTTATTGGGTCAACCATTATGTCCTAATGGACCAAGTCTTTCGCCAAAGAGGCGTGATTTACTACGGCTTTTCTTTTATTGGGCTAGCCTTAGTGTGCTACCCGTTCATTGCTTTAGCCATTTACTGGTTTCCAGTATTGGGTGATTTAAAAATATTGCTTGATAGCGATTATTGGGTACCACAATCGGAAGCACCTTCAACTACTTTCTATGTAATGCCAAGTACATTTCCTTTATTGGGCATGGTCGTCAGTGTACCGTTCGTCGTCATTCTCCAATGGTTTAAACAGTCCAGCCAAATTGCGGTATTAGAAAAAGAAAGAGCTGATTCTGAACTCAATGCCCTCAAACAGCAAATCAACCCCCATTTTTTATTCAATACCCTCAATTCCCTGTACGCTTTGGGCATTGAAGAAGATAGCGAAAAAACGGCGGACGGGATTGCCAAATTAGGAACACTCTTACGCTATAATTTGAACGATACGCAACGTCCATTTATACCTCTGCAAAAAGAAATGGACTACTTGCAAAAGTATATCGAACTACAAAAATTACGATTAGCGCCCAATAATCAGTTGACGGTTGAGTTACCAAACACTAATGATACCGATTATCAAATTGCGCCGTTGTTGTTGATTCCTTTTATTGAAAATGCTTTTAAATTTGGGGGAAGTGCGACCGAAGAAACGGACATCAAACTGTCCATTCGACTAGAAGAAGGTACGTTGAATATGGAATTGTTTAATACTATCGCTAAAAGTGGGCAGCAGCATGAAAGCAACGGGATTGGTATTGCGAATACTCGAAAGCGGTTGGCGCATTTGTATCCGCAGCGGCACGAGTTGGTGTTGGAGGAGACAGCGGAAGCGTTTGAAGTCCAGCTAAAAATTGAATTGTGATAATAGTTTCTAAATGGTAGTTTGCGCTCTTTTCGTTGGCTTCTTTGCCACTCTGAAGGGTCAGCAATATCTTCGAAAGGTACACTATTGGCTAACATTTCAAGCCAGTAGATAGCAGATTTATCCTTATCATTATCAACTTGTATAATGTTCGCTTGTAACCTTTTGGCAAAGTTTGCAATTAACTCCACGTCATCTTGATTCGGTATTTCTAAAACTATTTTTGTCATTAAAATTTTTAACGAAAACTACGATAACTATTTCAATGATACAACTACTTAGTTTAAGTTGTGGATAACGGCTAGAAAGCGATGCTTTGTCAGCATCTCTTTCTTTTAGGCTCTTGAAAAGCAGGAGATACTGGCAAAGTATCTCCTGCTCAAGAAGCATATATTACAGTCCGCAACTTGAGTTACTTAGAAATCAATTTATAGTTCAAGCTACACCATTATGATTCAAGCCATCGCCATCGACGACGAGCCCCGTGCCTTAAATATCATCAAAAGCCACGCCGCTAAAGTATCTTTTCTTCACTTAAACGCAACGTTTACCGACCCTTTCCAAGGCATTGAATACGCGAACGACCAAGCGCCTGACTTGGTATTTTTAGACATCAATATGCCCGATATTTCGGGGTTGCAACTGGTGAAAAATTTGACCCAAAAGCCGTTAATCATTTTTACGACGGCCCATAGTGAATACGCCGTCGAAAGCTACGAAGTAGAAGCAGTGGACTACTTGCTCAAACCTTTTGATTACGCTCGATTTTTATTGGCGGTAACGAGGGCAAAACAAAAATTGGGAAAGTCAGCAACCGCAAAAAAAGACTACTTTTTTGTTAATACAGGCAACCAAAAACAACGGCTGACCTACGATGCTATTTACTGCGTCGAAGGCGATGGCAACTACGTCAATTATTGGATGGCGGATGGAAAAGTCATGGTTCGTTCGTCCATTAAAAAGGTACTCACGAGTTTGCCCGAAGCCGACTTTGTACAAATTCATCGGTCGTACATCGTTGCCCTAGCTTGGATAGACAAAATTGAAGACAACCACGTTTACGTAGCGAACAAACGCATTGCAATTGGCGCTACTTACCGAACCCATTTTTTTAAGCGGATTGGCGGATGAAATTAAAATAATGATTTTATTTGATGACTTTTGACACAACCCCGAACTTACTATTAAAAAGACACCTATTTTTCTTCATTTCCCTCTTTTTCAATCTCTCCAACTAACATGGCATGATTTTAGGTTTCTCGTTAAATTGTTATTTTTTTATTTTTGTATAAATCTATTTTTCATAAAAATATACAACTAAAAATAACTAATTCATAAGGGATAGAGACTATAAGAGAAAACTAAATTCCGAGTTCACTACCCACCGATTTAAGTAAACGACAAACTATCCTCCCATGAAAAGAACTACCCCCACTGCGGTTAGTTGTCTATTCCTGTTGGTAATGGGGTACAATTTTCTCTTGGCAGAAAACTACTCGGCCCACGTTTCCCCTACTTCCTACTTTTCAATTCCCAACGATACCCTTGTCTTTACGGTGCCTAATTGCGACGACCAAGTTACCATCTGTTTAGACAGCGTTCCGTTGACGAATGCGGTAAATTTAGAGGTATTGGTCAACGGCGCACCGTACGCAAAAACCATCATGGGATGCAATTTTGATACGATTAGTGCTTACACTTACAGTACGCTATTTGGCCAAGGAAATTCAGGCCCTTACAACCTAAGAATCTGGCGAGTTGGCGATAGTATTTATAACGGAATTTTCCAAAACATCCCCGATTTGGTAGATTCCATGAATTTGTGGGACCCATTGGGTAATTGGACTTTAGACGAAACGACCCAGTTGGTTTCGGGCGGCGTTGGTGGAACTAGTTATAGCGACATGGCCGTTGAGGTTGTTGCTACCAGCACTCAGTCATTTATCGGCTACAATTTTGGTATGGAAGCGAACGGTTTACAATTGAGTTTTGGTACAGGCATCCACCGAATTAGTATTTTCGACTCTCTCAATAACACTGTTCGAAAAGCGACGGTTGCCGTTGCTTGCGTTGGTCAAACCACGGTAAAAGGACGCGTGTTACCCAACGAAACCAAAGAACATTGCCTAGATTTTGGTCGCTTGTTGGGCCCTTTGCGGGAAACTAGATTTTGCGCTGAACCTAGTCAAACAAATACCGAATTTGTTATCAATGCTAATGATTCTTGTGTCAGCTACACAGGCAAAACGTTAGGTATGGACACCACTTGTATTATTGCCTGCGACATTTTTGGTTTTTGTGATACCACTTATTTACTCGCAGAAACTTACGATGTTCCCCACTATCGAGAGACAACCATCAATTTGGCGCAGGGCAATCAGCAAACCTACTGTTTAGACACGACGGTTATTGCCGCTTCCATCAACCAATTTTTCAACGGATGCACCGAACAAGGCGGAAATGCCGCCGAACTATTTTTTGACACTACTACCTATTGCGTCACGGCAGAGGGAGAAGTTCCCGCAAGCGATACGGCCTGCATTATCATATGCAATACCTTCGGACAATGCGATACGTCCGTTTTGTTCATCAACGTATTTCCAAGGCCGACGACGGAAACCATCGACGTGGTGATGGGACTAAATGATAGCCTAAATCTTTGCCCATCAAACAACGAATTAGCGGGAAATGTGACAGGAATCAACAATTTTTGCGAAAATAATTCAACCGAAACTATCATTTTTACCGTAAATAACGTAGATTTATGTTTTGGAGTAACGGCTCAATCTGTTGGAACCGACTCCATCTGTGCCGTTATTTGTGACAATTTTTTAATATGTGATACCACTTATTACCTCATTTCTGTCACGGCCACCACTCCATCCCTCATAGCTACCCCGGACTTAGATACATCCTCCATTAATTCCCCCGTTACGCTGAACGTACTTGGTAATGATAGCATTCCCAATGGTACGGTTACAGCAATGGACTTGATTCTTGTGGATGGAACTACCTCTAATGGTACGCAGACTATCAACCCCGACGGAACGGTTCTTTTTACGCCCGATACCGACTTTTGCGGCGAAGAGAGTCAGTTTCAGTATCGTATTTGCAATACGATTAATTGCGATACGGCCACCGTCCGTGTTTATGTCAGTTGCGCAGCAGAAGCGCCAACTAGAATGCGTTTTTATACAGGTTTTTCGCCTAATGGTGATGGCGTCAACGATTTTTTTCGAATTGAAGGCATTGCCGACTATCCCAACAACGAATTATCAGTGTTCAATCGTTGGGGAACGCAAGTTTTCAAAATGAAAGGCTATAAAAACGCTTGGGATGGGACTTGGCAAGATTCGATATTGCCTAACGGAACTTATTTCTACGTCTTGAAAAATGGAAACGGGGCACAGTACAGTGGCTTCGTTCAAATACAACGATAGTTGGCTAATTACTAACAACTCTTGGAATAGTTCTTGATTTACATATAAATATTTTTGTAATAACCTTTTTTGGACAGACCTACAAAATATTTTTCTAATAAAACAAACGAACAACGCTACCATCTTTGGTTAGCACTTCAAAAAGACACAGACCCTCAAGCACATGAACAATTTATAACCAATAGTGACTAAGCGACAACGACCGCCCTCTACTCTTATCGCCTAGTACAAAAATTACTAAAACGTACCATGAGAAAATTTTTAGCACTCCTCTTATTTTTTGTCATTGGTGGAACCGCACTCAAGGCGCAACAAGACGCCATGTTTACCAAATATATGTTCAACAGCTTGGTATATAATCCAGCTTATGCGGGCTACTACGACCATATGTACATTAGCGCACTCTACCGCAATCAATGGTTGGGTATCGACGGTGCCCCCGTCACGCAGACCTTGACGCTGCATACGCCCTTGAAAAGCAACCGCGTAGGTGTCGGTTTTAATATGATTAACGATGCCATCGGTCCAATCGAAACGACGAGAGCTTTCGCGAGTTATTCGTATAAGATTCCGTTGGGCGGAACCAATCAATTGGCCATTGGGATACAAGGTGGTATCAACTATCGTCGAGGGGATAGAAGTAAGTTGAACTTGGAGCAAACGCAAGATAATGCGTTCATTGGTATTGAAGACACTAAAATATTACCCAATTTTGGAACGGGCATCATGTTTTACAACAAGAACTTTTATTTCGGGGTTTCTTCTCCTAGCCTCATCGAACACGATTTGCGAGATGATGAAACTATAGATGAACCAATATGGGCCAAAGAATTTAGACACTATTACTTAGCAACTGGTGCGGCTATACCGTTGAACGGTGACTTCCTAATATTCAAGCCTTCCATTTTGGTAAAAAATGTAGGATTACTTTCGGGTTTGAGCAAGGATGAGCAGTTTCAAATGATTGGCGGCCCGACCGAATTTGACATAGATTTGTCACTACTATTCTACGAGCAATTTCAGGTAGGCCTCTCCTTCCGTTCGGCGGTCGAGGCTTTCAGCGACGAAAGCTCCTACGACTCGGCTGACATCTGGATGTCCTTTTTTCTACCCAATGGTTTAAGAATAGGTGCCGCTTTTGACTATCCGTTAAACGATGTTCGTTCCGTTTCTTTCGGTTCTTTCGAAGTCATGGTCGGTTACGAATTTGACTATAAAGTTAAGAAGACTGTTACGCCGCGTTATTTCTAGCTGGCAGTACGCAGTAGGCAGCAGCAGGTTTACTAACTGCAACTGCTTACTGCTTACTGCAACTGCCCACTAATCTTACCTCTTTTTCCAAGCCTATAAACACTTAATATTCAATTAGTTTTGTCAGTCAGTGGCGAAATTGCAGAATCCCTTTGTCCTTAGCGAATATCGGTAGGATTTTTGCTGTCTCTACCGTAACTATCATATTATCGAAAACTGCAAGCTCTATGTTTAAAAAAATCCTTTTTACTGCGCTGATAGCCGTTCTTGGCATATCGGCCGTTTCTGCTCAAAGTGGCAAGCTGAAAAGAGCCAAAAAGCTATTCGATGGTTTGGCCTACATCGAAGCCATCGAATTGTATAATCAAATACTGGAAAAGGACGATAACGCCGAAGCTAAAATTTATTTAGCGGATGCTTATCGCAAAATCAACGATACGGAAAACGCCGAATACTGGTATGGCCAAGTTGTACGGCTACCCGAATCACAGGCGATTCATAAGTTGTACTACGGCCAAATGTTGCAACGAAACGGCAAATGTGACTTGGCCAAAGAATGGTACGAACAGTACGTAGCGGCCGTACCCGATGAAGTACGAGCGCAGTATTTGGTAAGAGCTTGTGATTACGAGGAAGAATTGATGACCAAAAACGTCAATACGTACGAAACGAAGCATTTGCCCATCAATTCCAATTTGGACGATTTTAGTCCCGCGTTCTACCAAGGTGGATTGGTCTTTGCGACCGAAAGAGACAAAGGGTCTGCCGTAAAACGAGAACATACGTGGACGGGAAATCCGTTTTTGGAACTCTTTTTTGTGGAAATGAAAAAGACGGGTGGCGAAGAGGCCTTGTGTCAGTTTGAATACGGTCGTCCCGAAAAATACTCAGATGAAGTAAACGAAAAGTACCACGAAGCTGCCGTTACATTCTCTTCCGACCAAAACGAGATTTTTTATACCGCCAACAACTACGAAGGAGATAGCGACGATGGCACTCGAAAATTAAAGGTTTACTCCGCGAAAAGCGAAGGCGAGAGAAAATGGAGCGAACGAGAAAGCTTGCCTTTCAACAGCGACGAATATTCCGTGGCACACCCTTCCTTGACGGCCGACGGCAATCGACTTTTCTTCGCTTCCGATATGCCCGGCGGTTTCGGTGGCATGGACTTATACTACTCAGACTTAGAAAGCGGACGTTGGGGACCCCCCACTAACTTAGGCCCTGCTATCAACACCGAAGGACACGAAATTTTTCCTTATTACGGGCCTAACAGTCGGCTCTATTTTTCTTCTGATGGTCACATTGGACTAGGTGGTTTGGATGTTTTCTACGTCGTCGATAAAGGCGAAGACGAATGGAGTTCGCCCGAAAATATGGGCTTCCCCATCAATACCAATGCCGACGATTTCGGGGTTATCTTCAACGAAGAAGGGACTTGTGGTTTTTTCTCTTCCGATAGAGACGGTGGTACGGGACGGGATGACATTTACAGCTTCGTAAAAACCGCAACGCCCGTTGAAATCTTAGTGTTCGACGAAGATACGAAATTGCCTTTAGAAGGAGCAACCGTAGTCAACGATTGTACAGGTGAAACCTTAACAACCGACGCCGAAGGAAAAATTGTCATTGACCAAAAATTGAATACTTGCTGTAATTTCGAAGGTAGCTACGAAGGATATAATAATAATACAAAAGAGGCCTGTACGGAGAATGTCCAATTAGGTGATTTGGTAAGGGTCGAATTACCGTTGAAGCGCAATTTAGTATTTGATATGGAAGGAATTGTTTTTGACCAACAAACGGGTCTGCCTTTAGAAGGCGTTGAAGTTTCGTTGACCAATGACTGCTCTAAGGCCGCCCCACAACCGTTGATTACGGATGCTTCGGGCCAATTCCGTTTTGATTTGGACGCCGACTGCTGCTACAGCATCAAGGCATCGAAAGATGGTTATTTGGTAGCCATGATTGATGACCAATGTACAAGAGACTTAGACGCTTCTACAACTTTGCAGGCAAATATTAATCTGCAACCCTTCACCGTCGATAACCCTAACGCTAATCGGGTAGTTAAAGACCCTACGACGGGCATTTGGGTGGATTCGCAGACGGGCGAACCCGCCGATGGAGAAATTAATGGTTTTACGTACAAGAATGGAGAATTAATTAGCACAGACCCATCCATGACGCCCATCAGTACGCCCGATCCATTAGCAGAAAACGGGTCGGTTAACTTCTTGCTCCACATTTACTACGATTTCAACCAAGCCTACGTACGGGAAGACGCTGTTCCCGAATTAGAAAAATTATTGGGTACTCTGGAGCTGAACCCTGATTTAATTATCGAAATTGGCTCGCATACTGACTCTAGAGGGTCGTACCGCTACAATAACCGCTTGTCGCAAAGACGGGCCGAATCTATTGTTCGTTGGTTGGTCAAGCGAGGTATCGACAAGAGTAGATTAGTTGCGAAGGGCTACGGCGAAAACGTCAATGTGAACAACTGTTCGAATAATATTCCTTGTAGCGAACAAGAACACCAATACAACCGCCGAACGGAGTTTAAAGTCATCGGTTGTCAGTCGTGCGACTACTTGGACAAAACTATTTCCGCACCGAGCGATAATGTGAATGTGGACCCTTGTGTAGGTTGTCCATTCGATGATTAGTAGCTTGTTATTTGTTATTCGTTATTTGTTATTTGACTAGACGTAAGACCTTCCAGCACTTCGAGTGCTGGAAGGTCTTTTCAAATGCTTAGACGTTCCAGCACTCGAAGTGCTGGAACGTCTTTTTGTTATAAAACATTAATAAAAAAGGGTAACCGCCAACCGCTTTTGGTCTGAAAATTGCCCTACATAAATCCGTTAAGCCCTGCTTAACAAAGGAACTAATCTCAAAACTAAGAGGAAGGACACCCGTGCTTCCTCTTTTTTTATATCTTCGTGGAAAAGTCAAAAAGATAGCCACTATGCAAAAAATCACCACCGTTATTTTCGATTTGGGCAATGTCTTAATCCGATGGGACCCCAAACGAGTATTTAGAACTATTTTCAAGACAGAAGCGGAAGTCGAAAAATTTCTCGCCGAAATCTGTACGATGGAATGGAACGAACAACAAGATGCGGGCCGAACTATCGCCGAAGCCAATCGAGTGTTAATTGAGAAATATCCATTGTATCGCCCCGAAATTGAAGCCTACTACGGTCGTTGGACGGAAATGCTAAACGGGGCCATTGAAGGAACGGTCGATATTTTAGAAAATCTAAAGGAAAGCCGACAATATAGGCTTTACGCCTTAACCAACTGGTCCGCAGAACTCTTCCCCGAGGCCTTAAAGCGTTTCGAATTTTTACAGCACTTTAAAGAGATTCTAGTGTCGGGCAAAGAAGGGATGAAAAAGCCCAGTCGAGAGATTTACGAATTAGCGCTCCGCCGCTTTGACATTGACCCCACTACGGCCGTTTTTATCGACGACTCGGCGAAGAATATTGCGGGAGCCGAGGCAGTGGGGATTAAGGGTATCCATTTTACGAGTCCCGAACAATTGCGAGAAGCGTTGAACGATTTAGGAATCAAAGTATAAGTTGATAAGGGGCCTATCAAAACAAATCCTCCATCGTCACTTCCGAGTGGATTTCTTCCAAATAATACTTATTTTGAATAGCGGGATAGGTGGATAGTAAAGTTGTAACAACGGCTTTCTTTGTCTGCGTTACCTGCTCAAACACTGCCCTTTTTCGACGCAGTTGACCAACGTATTCCTTAGTAATAATGAACTCTTTATTACTAAATTTCACTTCACACAAATGAAGTAAACCGTCCTTTCGATTAATCAATAAGTCAATTTGCGCGCCAGGAATTTCGTCGTTTCCTTTGTGAAACCAAGACGAAATTTTAACAATCGTCCCTTGAATACCTAGTTTTTTGAGAATATTGGATAGATGTAGTAGCCAGATATTTTCGTAAGCATAACCACTCCAAGAAAGAAAAGCGGGTTCACTAGAAATGGCCTGCCAAGAAGTATTAAAAACAGCTTTGTTATCACGAATAAATCGAAGATAAAATAGGGAGTATTGGTCAACTAGACGGTAAATACTATCTTTTTGCTTTTTCGCAAAAGGTAAAAATTTCTTGATAAAACCACTTTCAATCAAATCATCTAGCGTCCTTTTTACCGTTCCACCGTCGGGTAGTCCCGATTTTTTGACCAACTGGCTGCGCACTAGGCCGTGAGGATGCGCCGCTAAAGCCTCAACAACGGCAATGTGATTATCCGCTTGTTTGAATAAGGAATAGTACAACTGTTCGTACTCATCGTAAAGCAAACCGTTCGGGGAAAAGCAAATTTCATCAATCAGTTGCGTTACGCTTTTACCACGACTGAGTTCATTCAAGTAAAAAGGAATGCCTCCCATTACCATATACAATTGAACCATTTGATAAAAAGAGAAATGTAGATTTCTATGTTTACAAAACAATGCTGTTTGTGCTAGAGAAAACGGTTCTAATTTCATTCGGCTAGTTACTCGATTATACAACCCACCTTTTGCCTTTAGTAACTTTTTTTTCATCCACGAAGCTGCCGAACCACAAGTTATTAGCAAAACGTGAGGCATTTTAGAAACGTGCTGATTCCAAAAATACTCTAATGCTGTGATAAAACCCGATTTTGGCCTGTCCAACCAAGGCATTTCGTCAATGAATAGGACGACTTTGCTTTGACCCGGCGCTAAGTTGTACAGATAATCAGTCAGATAAGAAAAAGCAGTTTCCCAGTTCTTTGGTGTCTCCGTTTCTGACTTTCCTTCCGTAATTCGAAGATATTCTCGAAAAAAGTTGCCGATTTGTTGCTGTGTACTTGCTTCAAAAGACCCTGAGAAAGAGAAAACTATTTTCTCTTTTAAATATTCATAAATCAGATAGGTTTTTCCCACTCGCCTACGGCCATAAACGACCAAAAACTCTGCTTGATTGGAAACTATTAACTTATCTAGTATCGCTAGTTCTTTTTCTCTGCCAATGATAGGATTACGCATATCTACTTTATATTTGGAAAAATCCTATCTATAATAGTACATTTTTCCAAAAATAAAAATTATATCTGGAAAAAAGTGTCTATAATTAATAGATTTTTCCAACTATTGACATTTTTGTTAATGGTCATCAATAAAAGGCAGCTTTCCACTACTGGTCCGTCCGAGTCTTGCTGCTTTTCAAGTCCATTATAAAATAGAACCCCCATCGTCTTTCACGTTATTTTTTTACAAATTTAGGATG
>JBCCQK010000023.1:0-33571 GCA_039024375.1 Bacteroidota bacterium | reverse complement strand
GAGATAATAGGTTTTATCAAATAGTTTCTGTTAATTTGCTTCAATTAACCATGTCACAAAATTATTTTTTTGGTCATTTTTTAATAGATGTGTACTATGAAATTACCGAAAACGGCACATTGGAACTTCTGACTTCTGTGTACTTCTAAAGTTCCCGAGGCATATTTTCTACCAAAGAAATATCCAACAGCTACTGGACGGCCTATGAAACCTGGCAAATAAACACGCCACTACTTTTGTTCTAGCCCGAACGCAACAGGCGGTTACAGACCTGTTTCCTTGCGTCGGAAAGTAGTTGTTTGGATTTCAGCATATCATTTATGCATCAATGTTAATGCCCATTTCTTTCATCAGAATCGTTGCGTTAAAGCTTTGACTGACCCCTTTTTCTATGGTATAATCAAAGCGTAGTTTCCCATCTTCTACGGCGACCTCCATGCACAAATTCTCGATGGCGCCCTCCGCTTTTGCTTCCATGTCTCCTAATTCTAAATCGTGGGTAGCGATGATACCCGCTCCTTTGCTTTTTATCATTTGTTCGATGAGCGCTCGTGAACCCGTGTGTCGGTCTTTGGAGTTCGTACCCTTTAAAATTTCGTCGAGCAGGAAGTAAATATTGGGGTTTTGCTCAACGGCTTCGATAATAATTTTCAAGCGTTTCAATTCGGCGTAGAACGACGAGGTACTTTCGTGTAGTGCGTCTTGCGTACGCATGCTAGTGTAAACTTGCAGAACGGGTAAAGTGAGCTTTTCGGCACAGACCGCCGAACCCGACATGGCTAGAATAATATTGACTCCGACGGTGCGCAGGAAGGTACTTTTTCCCGCCATGTTTGACCCCGTTACTAATTTGATATGCGCTTGGGTAGGCGAGTTAAAATCGTTAGCAATGCGTTTGTCTCGATGAATCAATGGATGTCCCAATTGAAGACCCTTTAGTTGCGATTGTTCCGTGATGGTTGGAAAGGTCCAATCTTGGTTATTATAGTAAAGGGTGGCCAAGCTGCTTAGTGCTTCGAACGTTTGCAGTGCTTCGAACCATTTGGGGAGCGCCTCTTGATTGGTGGCTTTCCATTTTTCCAACCGATAGACGTACTGTAAATCCCACAGGCTAGCTAAATTGAAAAAGATGGCAAAAGCATTATAACGAACATTCAGTTGCCTAATGATGTAGGACAATTGCTTGATTTGCTTCGAAGCTTTTTGTGGCCCGTTGACAAATTGAGCCTTGATTTGCTGCAATTTGTCCGAGGAAAAATCGGTGGCTTCGATGTGTGCAATTAGTTGGGCGTAGAAGGACAGCATCTTTTCGGCGTGGGTCGTGCGAAGATGCGTTTCGTTGACCTTTTCCGTAGTTTTTAATAAAACAAATCCGGGTAGCAACACAAAAAGCAAAGCAATCTGCCAAGAGAAATAATAGATGGCTAGTGACATCCCAACGGCCATCCAAATAGGAACGAAAATAAGTGCCATTTTTAGCCATTTATTGGTACTGACAAAAGGGGCATCATTTAGCCAATCATCGAGTAGCCGAACGTGGCTTATGTCATCTTCGGTGACTCTTCCTTTTGCTTGAAAGTGTTGTCGCCAATCTAGTTTGGGAAACAATTCTTTGATGGCAGTTTGGCGGGCTAAAATTTCGAGAATATTTGCTGGACAACTCAATATATCCGCTAGTGCTTGTTGCCCAATAGCCGTTGACGTTCGATTGCTGTATTGAAAGAGGGAATATTCACCGAAGATGTCCATGTCCACCGTGTAGGGGTGCATGGGGTCCACAAATTGATGACCATTGGTAAAATGTTGATAATCGTGTGCCAATGCAGCGAGTTCTTCTTCGTTAATTTCGGCTAAAAATTGGTGGTGGTTCGCTTGGTGTAAAATGGCTCGGTGCCAAAACACAAACTTTCCAAAACCGTATAAGGCAAGGAGTAGCACGACAATGGCGATGACCGCACTAGACTGTTTAAAGATGAAAATAGTCAGAAACAGAATGGCAAAAAAGACGAATAGTCGAACGAACGAAAATCGATTGTACTTTTCTTTCAATGCCTTGGAAGTGGTTGCAAATTCAACGGCTCTTTTTTGGTAGAGTTCTTCAATAGTTTTCATATAAATGCTTAATTAACGCTTATCGTTTAGTTAGACTTTTATAACTTCCCCTTAAATGCTTGCGACGGCTCAAATTAACCCGTATTTTTGAAGATATATCGATTATAATACAAATATTAAAACAAATTCCTGTGAAAAAAGTAATTTTTTACTTCGCTCTTTTGCTGTTTTGTGCAGCTTGTCAACAACCTCAAACTACTAAAGTTAAAACGGCTAAGGCTAGTTTGCTTCCCGTTGAAACTCCCGCACAGGGCTATCTCCCCCCTGGTTATCCGTTAGAGTTACCCATCAGCACCGACTACCCGTATAGTATTGACCTTAAAACTGCGGACGGCAAAGTAGTCAATTCTGCTGACGTTTTGAAGAAAAACGGCAAACCATCCGTCGTGATGTTTTGGCTAACGACCTGCTATCCTTGTGGTTTGGAGTTGAACGCCATCAAAGCGAAGTTCCCTCAATGGCAAGAAGAAGCGGACTTCAATCTATACGCCATCTCGACGGACTTTCCCAAAAATGCGGAAAAATTTGTCAGTCGTGTTCAGTCAGGCGGTTGGACATTCGAAGCCTACCACGACTTCAACCGACAGTTTATGAATGTGATGCCCGCTGGTTTGAACGGCTTACCGCAAGTTTTTGTATTTGACAAAAAAGGGGATATTGTTTACCACAAAAGAAAGTATAGTCCGGGCGATGAAGATGTGTTGTTCGCTAAGGTGAAAGAATTAGCTAAGTAAACCTACAATTCAACTTCAATTATCAACGTATCGTAAAATTTTCTATGGTATGTTTGTAGTTTACCCTAATAAAATGGTAAATTGTGACCATGGAAAAATTTGACTACATTATCATCGGTGCGGGTTCTGCGGGCTGCGTTTTAGCCAATCGGTTGTCCGAAAATCCCGCTAACAGCGTTTTATTATTGGAAGCGGGTGATAGAGACCGCAATCCGCTCATCCACATTCCGGGTGCTTACACCAAACTGTTCAAGCAATCCTTTGATTGGGGATTTTGGTCGGAGCCACAAACCCACGTCAATAATCGAAAAATCTATTTGCCAAGGGGTAAAACGCTAGGTGGCTGTAGTTCGACTAATGCCATGGCCTACGTACGGGGCAATCGAGCCGATTACGATGGTTGGGCTGCCATGGGTAACGAAGGCTGGTCGTACTATGAGGTGCTACCGCACTTTAAAAAATCGGAAAGTTATCAGCAGATTGACCAAGCGGATAGACATTATCGAGGTGCCGATGGTGAACTCAATGTAGAAATTCCAGAAAACCACCGAACGCCCTATTCTGAGGCCTTTATCGAAGCGGGGAAGCAAATCGGATTACCCGCCAATGATGATTATAACGGTGTGCGTCAACAGGGAGTTGGCCGTTTTCAAATGACCGTTAAAAACGGAAAGCGACACAGTGGCGCCGTTGCTTTCTTACGTCCCGCCTTACAACGGCCGAATTTGACGGTGCGGACTAAGAGTGCCGTTAAAAAAATTATCCTAAAAAATGACCAAGCCGTTGGCGTAGAATTTTTTAAAAATAAAACGCAGACTGCTGAAGTTTTTGCCAACAAGGAAGTCATTTTAAGTGCGGGCGCATTCCATTCGCCCCAAATTTTGATGTTGTCGGGCATTGGTGAGAAAACGGAATTAGAACAGCAAGGAATTGATTGCTTGAAAGAGCTAGTAGGGGTAGGAAAAAATCTGCAAGACCACCTGTTTGTCCCCGTTAGTGCGTCCACGAAGCAACAAGAAGGACTCAATCATCACCTAAAAATACATAATCAACTCATCGGATTGGGCAATTACCTTTTCCGAACAAAAGGCCCGTTTACTAGAAGTCCGCTAGAAGCCTACGCTTTCTTTAATTTAGACGATTTTCAAACGACGCCCAATTTTCAATATCATTTCGCTCCCATTTGTATCGGTAAGGGCTACGACTACGATATGTACGACCAAGATTCCTTTCCAGCAACAGACGGGATGACGATTCTGCCTTCTTTGTTACATCCCGAGTCGAGAGGCTACGTCGGATTGCGTTCGGCTAATCCCCAAGCAGCGCCCGTCATTCAACCGAATTTCTTATCAAAAGAAGCGGACTTGAAAGCACTCATCAAAGGCACCAAAATCGCTTTAGAATTGATACACCAACCCGCTTTTGACGCCTATCGGAAAGAAATTTTAGCGCCCTTGGACAGTAGTTCGGACGAAGCGATTGCGGAGCATATTCGTAAATCCGTTGAGACCATCTATCACCCTGTAGGTACTTGCAAAATGGGAACGGATGAAATGGCGGTCGTTGATGCGGAATTACGTGTTCATGGGATTGACGGCTTGCGAGTGGTGGACGCTTCGATTATGCCAAAGATTGTCACGGGGAACACGAACGCACCCGTTTATATGATTGCGGAGAAGGCGGCGACTATGATATTGCAGCCTACGGAAAAGAGAAGTGTGTCGAATAAAAAGCTGGACGAAGCGGTAAGCTGAACAAGTTAGCGATAAGCGATATTTTTGAGAACATCGCTTATCCTTCGCTTTGAAATAGATAGGGAAAGGGGATATTCTCAAAAATATCCCCTTTCCTATTGGAGAAACCTTGTGCTGTATTAGAAATGCTGGAATAGCTGTTAATTTTGCCGATTAACAAAGTCAAGCGGCATCCCTCAAATAATCAGGAACGAAAGCACCTATGATGGCTTCTTTAGGGACACCTAAAGCAATTAATTCTTTATCTACTTCCACATCCGTAGCATTGTGTAATACCCAAATACGCCCGTCGATAATTTCAAAATGATACCAAAGCCGATGAATGTATTTGTGTTCATGCCAGCCTGTCCAAACTAGTAGGTATTGGTGATTATCCGTATCTAGTATTACTCTACTCTTTACTTTTGGCTTGCCGTAAATTTGGTAAGACCCTTGTGTGGATAAAAAGTCAATTATTGCTTTTTGATACTCTTTGGTTCTATCCATTGAATTACTTTTTTGGTTGTTTAAATTAAACTACTGCGCTATCTAATAACGTAATCACCCCTGTATCAGCATCTAACGTCGCCCGAACCCCAATCGGCAACGTACAATTATTATCAATATGCCCAATCGAAGCACCGTAAAAAACGGGAATATTCAAGTCATACAAGCGGTCTTTGAGCGTGTCGATTAAGGACAGAGAACGACTACCTTTTTTCATTTTGCAACCCCGAAAGACGCCGAGAACGATACCCGCCGCCTCTTTTAACGGATAGCCTTGACGCAGTTGGGTCAACATGCGGTCGATTCGATAGGGCGCTTCGCCGATTTCTTCCATAAAGAGTAATTTTCCTTTGATGTCGGGTTGAAAAGGCGTTCCGACGAGGGGCGCCAATAGAGATAGGTTACCTCCCACCAATTCGCCCGTTGCCGTTCCACCTCGAATGGTATGCGTTTCAAAAACGGACAGGTCTTTTCCTAATTGTAGGTTTTCTTCCGAAAGGGGAATGATATGTTGGGCGGAGGGTTCCATCACCACTTTCTGTACTTGCTCTTTGGTGTAATCAGTATAAGTGGAAGTCCCAACTGGGCCATGAAATCCGACCAAGCCCGTTTTGACGTAAATCGCTTGTAGCAAGGCGGTAATGTCGCTGTAACCAATCAGCACCTTCGGATTTTTTTTAATCAATCCATAATTGATATACGGCAATAAGCGACTGCAACCGTAGCCACCTCTAGCACACCAAACTCCGTCGATTTTATCGTTGGAGAACATATCGTGCAAATCGGACAGCCGTTGGATGTCCGTGCCCGCCGTGAAGCCCCGTTCGGCACGAATGTTTTTGGATAACTCCACTCGGAAACCTAACTCCTCTAAATTTTGCACGGCTTTTTGCAGCCCCTCATCGTCCACGTAACTGCCGGGCGTAATTAGTCCGACCCTATCTCCTTTTTTGAGTCGTTGCGGTTTTATCAATTTCTTCTTTTTAGTCATTGCGTTAGCGGTAAAGAAAAAGCTAGGGAGTAGTGAACTAGCAGCTATTTGCGAGAATATTCTTCTTTTCATGTCCTAAAGGTACAATCTATTTTAAATCCTGTTTCCATTAGTTGTATGGAAATCTCTTACTTTTGCCAATCATCAGTAAGCGTAAGGAAAATTTGCGGTCACTAAACTACTTGCACGTGTTGAACTGGTTCAAAAATACGATTAGCGCACTTTTTACAACAAAAGAAATAACACCCAATCCAATGAAGTATTTACTGGTCGGTTTAGGAAATATGGGAGCGGAATACGACGATACACGCCACAACATCGGTTTCGACGTTATTGACTATTTACAAAAAGAATTTGATTTGAGCTATCGGCACGCCCATCTTGGTGACATAGCGGAGTTCAAATTCAAGGGGCGTACTTTTGTCGTTTTGAAGCCTTCTACCTTTATGAATTTGAGCGGGAAAGCGGTGCGCTATTGGATGCAGAAGCATAAAATTCAACAAAGCAACGTACTAATTATTTTAGACGATTTGAATTTGCCCTTTGGTAAACAGCGCATCAAAGGAAAAGGTAGTGACGGTGGTCATAATGGCTTGAAGGATATTAACCGAATGTTGGGTAATACCAACTACGCCCGATTGCGAATTGGTATTGGCAACGATTATCACAAAGGCCAGCAAGCTAATTTTGTGCTAGGAAAGTGGTCGGCGGAGGAACGAGAAGCCTTGCCCGAAATTATTAAAACCGCTGCCGAAACCGCTAAGGCTTTTGGGACGATTGGGCTGAAGTTTACGATGAATCAGTTTAATAAGAAGTAGAAATGGTTACATTGTTGTATGGCTATATTGTTAAGCAGCCGTACAACCATATAACCATTTAACAACATAGCCATCCAGCAATTTTGAATTTAATTACACCAATCATTTTAATTTAATTTGATGACCTTTTACACAACTACTGCCCCCTCTTTTTCAAAATAAAATAGCCAATACTACCAATCAAAAAGAGCAAAACCGCAATAATCTCCGCCTGCGTCGGATGAAATCCCCAAATATCGTATTCCGCATTAACCCGAATTTTTTCTATCCAAAATCGTTCAAAGCCATTCAAGATTAAATAGACGCAGAATAGCATTCCTGGGACTTTTAACCGCTTGCGCAACGCCCATAAAATGCCTGCAATGCCGAAAGCCATTACCGTTTCGTAAACGGGCGTGGGGAAAACGCCTCTGGCTAATCGTCGGCAATAATTTCCTTCACAACCTTCGATAGGAACGCCTTGATTCAACACGTTTTGCGGATAATCGTAGGACCATAGCCAGTCGGGTAGGAACCACCACGAAGGCTGTGCTAATTCATTTACAATTCCCCAATCGCCGTCACCTGACAGTTGGCAGCCGATTCGTCCTACACCGTAGCCGATAATCAATGCGGGGGCAACGGCATCGGCAACGTGGTACACGTCGATTTTGTGTTTTTTCAAATACCAAACGACACCACAAAAACCGCCAATTAAGCCACCGTAGATGGCTAAACCACCGCCCGATAAGAGAACTTCGAAAAAATTGTCCATTGTTAGGTTGCTCATGTCTTCAAAAATGGCGAAGAATTTTGCACCAAGAATGCCTGTAAAAGCGGCAATGAGCGTAATGTCACCGATTCGGTCACTAGGATAGACAAGGGTCTTTTCTACCTTGGGCTTAGGTAATTTTTGTTTGTTGGTTTCCCAATATTTGTAACCTGCTAAGGCTAAGGCACCGACAATTCCACCGATGATATTTCCTTTAGTTGAAAATAGAAAGCCGGGCGCATCGGCTTGAAATTCGCTAAAGTTCTGCGCAATATGCAAACCCTTAAATCCTAATAAAAAACCAAAAACAGCATTTGTTATCAACTCTCCAAGTGAGGCGGGTTCTCCAATAATATTTTTTACTAAAGTAGCGCCGAGTAATCCTTCCTTTTCTTTCCGCTTGAGTTCAATATTTAAAAAATAAGAACTTGTAAGAATGGCAATCGCTAAGAGTAGGCCGAACGTTTTGACAATCGAAAAAGCATTGTCCACATCGGTGCCGAACAAATCGTGTAGTATGTAGGATAAATCTGGATACATAGTTGGCTTAAAAGCTGCTTTTTGTAAAAAAGATTGAAAACAAAGGCGTAAAATACAAAAGTATATAAAAGTTAGACAGAATTTGGTGTATCAAATCAAGCATGGGAGGAAAGGAAAAGAAAGTAATAGGTTGGTGTCAAAATGGCATTAATTTCTAAATTTTAATGTCAAAATGACATTTATTTTCAGTGAATCGAGCCGATTAGACCGAAAAAGCGGAATGGAACATCTATTGATACTTTATAAGTACAAATGACTTCATCAGGTCATATTAAAATCACAAAATAGCCAAATAGAAACTAAAAAGAGGAAAGGTTTGTTTGACTCTCGATGGGCTAATGCAGAAACTGCACGCAAAGAGGAAATAGAGTGCAATGAGTTTTTTCTAAAAAGTGCATTCACCTTAAAGTATCTGTAAGAACAGGAGAAACGTTTTATTAAATTAATAACACGCAAAGAATTAGTTAATAGGGTTTTAGGTGTTTATTTGAGTCGGAGCTACGTAGCTCCGACTTTTTTATATCTTCTCACCTACCAACTTCGAATCGTACCCGCTAATCCCGTTTTCTGCTGCACTTTTTTGGGGTTTCCTTTATAACTGACACTTCCTCCAGTATTCGCACGAGCGTCGATACTTCGGTTGGCAAATACTTTAGCGTTGCCTCCCGTATTGGCTCGAACGACTACGTTATCCGTAGCCAGCTTGTAAGCTGAGATTTCGCCACCAGTAGCTACTTTTGCCTCTAGCCATTCGGTCTGACCTTCTAACTCTAAATCTGCGCCTTCCGACGCACTAGCTTCGACAGTATTCTGTGCAACTTCGATTTCGCCCGATGCGCCACTAGAAAACTTAATAGTTAACTGCTCGCCTTTCATGGCTTGTTCGGTATAGGCGGAAGCACCCGCTCGAACTCTCAAATCGACTATTTTTTTATAGCGGAGGACTACTTTGGTGGCGGGTTCATTGGAATACTGAATAAGGTCGGTTGCCTTTAATTTCAACGTTCGTCCATCCACGTAATAGTCCAATTGTTCCTCATTATTTTTGATGGAAATACTTTCTTCGTCGCTAGCTACCAATAGGACACTAACGTTGCCCGAAATGATTACTTCATTGAAGGGGTTTAAATCTTGGGCGAGGCTCGTATTGGTATAAAATAGGGTGGTGCAAAAGCAAAGCAATAATGAAACAGTCGTCTTAGTCATAAGAAATTAGGATTGGTGATAGAATAAAACCTTTCAGCTTTAACTGAATAAATCGGAAAGATAGTATTTAATCCTAAAAATAGTATTATGAAGGGTATTCAGTGAACAACTGCTTAGCGGTTAGTCAAGATAAAGTTGTCGGATAGGAGAGGGAGATTCCTTGAGGGAATCTTTCTTTTTGAACGGTTAAAAGAATCCCGAAATGCTTCGGGATGAAAGAATCTCCTTCTCCTGCTCAATTTGAACCCGACAGTATTAATTTGGAGAACTACTTAGCAACTTTATAAGAAGTTATCATTTATCATTCATCGGTCGAAGACTACCAGCTTCTTCCCATTCGCTTTCCATCTTTGTACTTAACAATAAACGCATCTAAGAATCCGTGGCCAATTACCTGTTTTCGAATTTTTTCGGCGGCCTGCTTATTGGGTAAATCGGTGATGAGCACTCTAGTTACGCCGACGTTTTCTAGGCGCTCGGTCTCAAATTTACCGATGTTCCGAATGTTGTTGTAGCGAGCGTGATTAATATCGTGGTAGTTGACGGCGACAACTTGCACTTTAAATTCTGTAGTGGAAGGAGCGGCGATAGAAACCGAAGCACTCGCTTGTGTTCGATGATTATTGGTACGAATGCTATTATTCGAGGGAGTTGTTGAAATAACACTTTCGTCCACACCGTTGGTTGATGCGGTATAATTGGGTATGCTATTTTCATTTTTTTCTCTAGGGGCGGTTGCTAGCGGAGTAGTTGCTGATTGAGCACTTAGCGAAAAAATATGGGTATAATCAATGGATGGATGTGCATTGAAAGAGTCGAAATCGTAGGTGTTCTTCAAGTACCCTTTCTTCTCGGCGACTAGTCTTAATTTCTTGTTGGGTAAAATTTGAAAGCGGTAATTGCTTTGGGCAATGATTTTAGAAGAGAGTAATTTGGGTTGACTGTTGCTGACGTCGAACAAAGAAATACGCACTTTGTCCAGCGGCGTCATGGTCTCACTATCCATTACTTGACCAATGGCGTACAGATTTGATGTTTTTTGCACCGTCGAAAATTCAAAAATATCTTCATCTTGAGTAGAAATTTTTTCTACGCCGTATAGGCGATTAGAGGCAAAAAATCCGCCTTTTCTGGATGGTTTGAGCACGTAATAAAACTCGTCTGCGCTAGAATTGATGGGACTTCCCAGATTTTCTACCATTGACCATTGGTCTAGTTGTCCCTTCGTTTTGAAAATATCCCAGCCGCCTATGCTAATTTGTCCATTAGAACTAAAGTAGAGCGCTTTTTCATGCAAATCGTAAAAAGGCGTCATTTCGTCGCCCAAGGTATTGACCTTATTGCCCAAATTAACGGGATAGGTAAAATCAATGTCATCGCTACCAATTTGACGAGTGCTGTACCAAATATCCAGACCACCCAAGCCACCGGGGCGGTCAGAAGCAAAATAAAGAATCTCTTGCCCATTTTGGTGAACGACCCAAGGTTGAGTAGTCGTGGTGGCATCCTGAATGTTGATGTAGTCGTGAAGTCGAATGGGTTCGGACCACTTAGATTTGGTACGCTTTAAAACGTAAATTTCGCATTTAGAACTCAAGCCATCTCCATTGTCGCAAAGCGTGAAGTAAAAGCGTTTGGCGTCGGGAGCAAAAGAACCATTGGCAAAATGTTTTTCTGGGAAGGCGGGCAATCCTTTAGCAATGACCGATTTGTTCCAGACGCCGTTTTTTCGTTGCGACCGATACAAATAGGCTTGATTATCCTTCATAGTCGAAGAGTAATAGAGTAAATCGTCGGTATAGGGAATAGGGGCAAATTCGATGACGGGGGAGTTAATGTTTTCGCTCAAATGTTTAACTCGTAAATTGCCTTTTGTTGGGTTGGCCCGCATTTTTAACCCTAAATCACAACCCTTTATTTCCGTAGCTACTACGTTGGCCATTACATCTTTGTCGCCTCCTTGATAAGCATTGATGAAATACAAAAAAGCGTCGTTAGCCGCTTCGTATTGCCCATCCTGTTTGAGTGCTCGAGCGTATCTTAAGCCTACTAGTGGGTAGCGGTTATTCTCGGTCTGTACGTGTTGGAACGCTTGGATGGCTTTTTTGAAATTCTTGACGGTATAGTAACATTTACCCGCTTTGTAGATTAAATCCTTATCTTTGGGATGCTGCTGCCAAGCCGCTTCGTAATGGGCAGCGGCGTCAATGTACTGCGTCGCTTCGAATAGATTATCCGCTAATTTTTTGTGTTTTTTCCAGTTGATGGCCTCCTGGGCGGAAAGCGACGTAGAAAAGCTAATTGCTAGCAAAAGAAGGGGGATTATTCGTGTCATCATCTTTTGTTTTTATGCGTTTTGCTCATAGTACTGGCGCTGAAAAATGGAACGACCAGTATATTAAAAACATTTATAATGAGACAACAAATATCAAACCAAATTAGTCATTTGAAAGAAGGGAATCGTTAGAAACTGTCCAAACGTAAACTACTATTTAGCAACTAGCAAAAAATGTAACTCGACTCTCCAGAGTCGAAATCTGGATGTAACTTGACTCTCAAGAGTCGAAATCTGGATGTAACTTGACTCTCCAGAGTCGAAACCCTTAAATGTCCATTACCGCTTCCACGTCCGCATCTATGTTAGGTTGGGGAGAAGCCAACGAAATACCAATAAAAAGCAACAACGAAATCGTCAGTGCCAAAGCCCCCACATCAATGTTGTAAGGAACGGGGATTTTGAAGATTTTGATAATAAAGTTGACAACTAAACTAGAAATCACTGCAACGTTTGCTGCCAAAGGTGTGGCCCTTTTCCAATTGAAGCCCAACACTACAACGGGTACAATAGCCGCCGCAAAGGTTCCCCAGCCGAAAGCACCTAAGATGGCGACTAAATCACCCGAATAGAGCGCAAAAACGGCTGCAAAAATAGTAATGAGTGCAGTAGTTGTTCTTGCCCAAAACAGCTCGTTTTGGATGGTTTTGCCCAAGGCATTGGGAATGTCGTGCATCACTGCCGCCGTACCAATATTTAAGAAAGCATCCGCAGTGGACATAATGGCGGCAAAGAGTCCCGCAAACACGACTCCTGCTAACACGGGATGGGCGTAATTTTGTAAGAATTGAGAGGCCGCCGCATCCGCCGTTGCCAATTCTGGTTGTACCCCTTGAATCACTAAGGCACGCATAGCTAAGCCAATACCAATCCACAGCAAAGCCGAAAAAAGGTAGCCACCAATCGTAACGGGCAAAATATACTTAGCATCCGTTACTTTTTTGTACATCATCATTTTGGTAATCACGTGCGGTTGTCCCGAACTACCCAAGCCGAAAACAAAAAACCAACTTAAACAACCAACCATGCCGAGCGTTCCCCAAGGTCCAATGGCTTCGGGGTCGTGTTCTTGCATGGTTTGACTAATTTCGCTAAAGCCATTATCAAAAGTATAGACCACGGTCAGAAAAACGAGGGTAGCCGCTACGACCATCACGCCCCCTTGGATTAAGTCAGAATAGACGGAAGCAACAATACCGCCCGTTACGCTGTAGAAAATCAGAATGGAACAAGAGATAACCACGCACATCTCTAAACTAATCGACGCTAGAAAATCCGTTTCTACGAATATATCTTTCAAGACCACCGACATCGCTAAAATCTGAGTGGCTAGATAGCCCAAAACGCCCAAAATAATGGCTACAGCCACCAAAAAGCCCGTAGATTTTTGACCGTAGCGAAGAATAACCACATCGGGCAGCGATAGCGAATTACCCAATTCGGCAAACAATCGAAGTCGCTTGGCCAACAGCATAAAAGAGATGTTGTAGCCCATAATGACACAGACGAACATCCACACCGAACTCATACCCAATTTATAGACTAAACCGGGACCACCAACGAAACCGAATCCACTCAAAGTGCTAGAGAAGACGGCAAAAGCGGTCACCATTACCCCCAAATCACGTCCCGCCATAAAGAAATCGTGCGCCGACTTCGTACGGCGAAGTGCCCAAACGCCGACTCCAATACAAAGCAGCATATAAAGTGCGACGAAAGAGAGAATGATTGGATTACGGTAGTTTTCCATGTTAAGGGAAAGTCAAAATTAAAAATATAAGTTTGTTGTGTTACGTTGTAGGGCCCACTAATAAAACAATTCCTACAATGACGAAATTATGGATAGCGTGAAACAAAACACCGTACCAAAATCCCCAGCCGACCCTCACGTATCCAATCAGGAGTGCAAGAATAAGTTGTGGTAGTACCAAAATAGGAATTAAATAAGTAGCTACCTGCGAGGTGAAATTAGTGATGTGCATCAACGCAAAAGCTAAGGTAAAAAACCAAAAGACGATTTTGAAGTTACTTGGCCAAACTACGCCAATCGGTAAGCGAAAGATGGCTTCTTCCATAAGGGGCGCCACAATAACCGCAGCCATAAAAAGATAGAGGGGTTGGTCCATCATTTCGACAACGGCATGGTCCATATCGTCGATTCCTACTAGATTTAACAGACCTACCGTAGGAATCATCAGTAAAAAATCAAAAGCAAATAGATAAGGGAGTACTTTTTTAGGGAGTTCTAAAAAAGAATCGGGGAGTGGGTCAATCCTAGGATTCTTGATAAAATTTATCCAATCGGCCCAGACGGAAGAGAAGGAAATTGGCAAAATTGTTGGTTTTGGTAACGGAATGTATTAATTGTCTAGTAATTTGACGACTCGAATGGTTTCAATCTTTGTATCGCTGACTAATTCTAAAATGAACCGGTAGTTCTCTAGTTCAATTTCAATGCCCTGTTGGGGAATCGTTTCAGTAGTCGTTACTAGATAGCCCGAGAGGGTATGATATTCTCCCTCAGGTAGTTGTAGGGATTCGTATTTCTCGTTCAAATAGTCGATTTCTAAACGACCCGAAAATAAAAATTCGGTATCGGAGATTTGCTGTTCAATGTAGTCTTCTTGGTCGTGTTCGTCCACTATTTCTCCAAATATTTCTTCTACAATATCTTCGAGAGTAATGATACCTGCTGTCCCTCCGAACTCATCTACCACGCAGGCGATGCTGACGCGGTCTCTGATAAACCGATTCATCACTTCTTGTACGCGCATAACCTCTGGGACAAAGGGGATGTTTAATACCATATCGCTCAATTGTTGGGGTTTGGTCAGCATTTGCTGGTGGTGAACGTAGCCCAAGATATTATCCATGTCGCCGTCGGTAACTAATATTCTGGATAGTTTGCTGGATTGAAATAGTTTTAATAAATCTTCAATGCTCGCATCCCCTTCAATAGCTTGGATTTCCGTTCTCGGGACCATGCACTCTTTTACTTTGACTTGTCGGAACTCCAAGGCATTTTGGAATAATTCTTTGTCAATTTCCTCATCGGTATCCGACGAAAAGGAGGCTTCTATGAAGTGAGCCAAATCGACTCTAGTGAACGCATTATCAACTTTTTCCACGGGCGTTTTCAACACGTATTTTAATAAAAAATTAGATAGTTTGGTCATTAGCCAGGAAGGTATTCCTAGTAAAAATTGTAGGAAACGAAGTGGATAGGCTAAGAAAAAGAGAATATTGTCGGCGAATAAGCGGAAAATGGTCTTAGGTAAAAATTCGCCGAATATGAGTACGACAATGGTGGTGATAATAGTATTTAGTAGTAATTGCAGTGGCTCACTATCGAATAGGTTAGCAGAAAACGGCGTCAGCAGTGCGTTCATCAAGAAAGTAAAGACTACTAGTGCAATATTGTTCCCAACTAGCATAGTCCCCAGAAAATGTGCGGGGTGGTCGAAAAAATTGGCGAGTATTTGTCCTCTGCGCGAGCCACTCTTTCGTTTCAGTTCTACTCGTAATTTGCTAGAGGAAATAAACGCAATTTCCGACCCTGAGAAAAGCGCCGAAAGCGCCAAAAAACAAATGATAAGAAGGATAAGCGAAAGGTTCATATAGAGGAATAGTGTCTATGTGTAGTAAAAATAGAAGAATATCTCCACTTATGCCAAAAACCAATGACTTTATAAAGGGTTTTCTTGCAAAATTTGAAACTGTAGGTCTCAATAGGTTTCAAGTCTATTTTTATTTGTGTAGAGAATTTTTACGGTCTTTTTATTCTACTTTACGCCTCAACTGAGACAATTCTGGCACATCTGTTCACGGAATCAAACCGTATATGAATAAAAATTGTTAACGAGGGATAAAAGCTACTTTCAAAACTGCCTTTAATATGAACACCAATTCACTATGGTTCTTGGAAAATATAGATGTAACAAACATTTTTTGTCCCCAAAAATTAGAAATGGGGATGCTGAACGACCATGGTCAACAACGCTACAAAAGAGGAGAATACATCTATATTGCCGAACAAGAAGCGGACAAAATTTACATGATTTCCGAGGGGCGAGTAAAGATTGGTGCCAGTGGGGAAGGAGGCAAAGAAGTCACTAAAGCCATTCTAGGAGCAGGTGAAGTTTTTGGCGAATTATCATTAATCGGAGCGCATAAGCGAAGAGATTTTGCCTACGCTATGGAAGCGACGACTGTTTGTACCATTACGGTTACAGAAATGAAGGGACTCATGCGAGAGCATAGCGGTCTGCAATCGTTTATAATGAAAGTAATGGGAAGTAGAGTCCTCGAAATGGAACAGCGTTTGGAGTCGTTGGTATTCCGAGACTCTAGAACTCGCATCATTGAATACTTACTCAATTTAGCTCAGAAAAAGGGGCAAAGAGTCGGTTACGAAATTGTCGTTCGGAAGTTTTTGACCCATCAAGAAATAGCCAACTTAACGGCTACTTCTCGACAGACGGTGACGACCGTTTTAAATGATTTGCGAGCTAAAAATATCTTGACGTTTAATCGCAAACGGTTATTGATAAGGGATATGGAAAGCCTTAAAAAAGAGAAAATGGCTATAGCCACTTCGAAATAGTAGAACTATTGCTCATCCAACTCGGCTCGTAAACGATTTACTTGCTCTTCAGATAAATCGGCAGCCGTACACGTTTGTGCAATGCTCATGCCGCTTTTTAAGCAGCGAATTGCTACTGCTATTTTTTCCTTTGCTATTCCTTGTTCTATTCCTTGCTCTATTCCTTGCTTTCGAGAATCTCGTACTTTAGCTTCCATTACTGTCAATAAAGAATCAAAATAAAAGATATAATCCTTATCGGTCTTATTTAAACTTTTATGGTTCAATTTTCGGATGATTTCCGAGAAAACAGGGTCTTGTTCGAATTGCTCAAAGTCCTCTTTCTTATTATCAAAATTTCTAGTCTTCTCCGCAAATTCAAACCAACGGGTATAAGGCTGCAATTTCTTTTCAGTTTGTTTGACAATATTTTTCTGGAAAGCAAAAATGAGTTGATTTTTGTTCAAAAAAGATAATTCTTTGGTATCGTTGTTTAGGATAGCTAGTACTTGTTCTCTAGCTTTTCGGATAGGGTTACAATCCTTCTCCTCCCATAATGGTTTGTTTTCCAAGAAATTTAGTAGTTCCGTCGGTAGCATGGTGTAAGCCGTATAATCTTGGTCAAATTGCAAACCGTCATCTACCATCCAAATTAGCGTAATAACAGGTAATAAGCCACCATAATCTTTTATTCTCTGTTCTTTAATGTGTTTCTTGATGGGTAAATGCTCTAGTTGCAGAACCGTATTGGCCGCATGATACAAGTAAAATCGCTTGACGACATCGTGTTTGTACCATTGCTGCATATCAATGATAATGAATTGGTCATTTACTTTGCATCGGTAATCAAAACTCACCAAATTGGCCTCGTTGGTTAATTTATGGTCAACGGGTAAAGTTTCGATTTGCTGAATTTTGAAACCAAAAAAATCCTCTAGAAATTGCTTAGCAATTCGTTCATCCGAAAAGATTTTTTTGAAAAAACGGTCGTAGTTCAAAGGAGCTAAATACATGAATATGGAATTTTGGTAATGAGCTACTCACTAACAAAGATACTCCTTTTTTTGAACTGATTAATCCCTTATATAATGGTATCATTTTAACATAGAGTGGTAGAGTCCTTCCTGCACTCGAAGTGCTGGAAGGAATGCCCTTCTTCGATATTTGACTTCTCAAAGCTATGAGAATTACGGTCAGTGTACCATAAACAGAGCATTACTCATCACAAAAGTCCCTTGTTCCCAAAATGCTCTGTAAAGTGGATTATCCACCAAATAAACCACTTCCCCTCTGCCCATGGATTGCGTAGCGAAGACTACCGATTCTTCCACTTTTTGAATGGCTTTCGAACCAACAAACCCTTTGTACATCGGCTGCTTATCAATATAGCCCACGTTCCACAAGTCTTTGCTCACTTCATAATTTCGACTAGTTGTTTTTAATGTAAAATAGTAGTCGGGCAAGCCGTAAGCCAGAGGATGGGTGTTGTCCACTTTAAGTTTGAAAATGGCACCGGGAATAAAACTCTTGATAAAATCTCGCTCTTGATTAGCGTATTGTCTAATCTTAGCTGCTAAACTATCCGCCTTTTTCTCTTCGTCCTTTTTTTCCTTTAAAATAAAATCTTTACCACTCGCTACGCTGCTGACCGCTCGACCAATCGCAATCAATTTACCACCATTTCGAATCCATCCGCTCAGATTATCTTCCACGTTGGCGTAGCTGCCGTCGGTCATAATAATGGTGTTAAAATCGGATAAGTTAATGCGACTCAATTGGCTATTTTCAACCGCTGTGAACGGATATTGAATGGTTTTTTCGAAATAATGCCACACTTGTCCGTAAGAATTAGTACGCACTCGGTCGCCGTAAACTACGAGTACTTTTGGTGCGTGGAGTAAGGTCATTTGCCCCGAACCAAAGTCAGCGCCCTTTTGGGAAAAGCCCGTCGTCGTCGTTGTTAATTTTCGCTGAAATTTGGCGGCGACTGCTTGAATCGTCTCATCATATTGGTCGCCTAAGTGTTTGTTATCACTCCGATTAACCATCAAACTTCCCGCCGAGTAATCTATGTCATTGATGGTAAATGGATTTGTCGCTGCTCGTACTTTTACTCCTTTTTTCAATAGACCCGCCACCAACGCTGCGTCATCCAATGATTGCCACTTGAAAATATAACTGTACGGATTATCATCCACCACCTCCGGCATTGGGAAAGCAAAGTCATAGCTCGCGTCGGGGATGATTTTTTGCGTAGTGGCGTAAGCTTGGAGACCGTGCGCATAAGGTAAGGACCAAGCGGTAATATCATAAGTAATCGAATCTTCGACCATCGTTTCGGGGTCAAACAGTACTTGCGCCAAAACGGACATGGGTTGATAGGCGCTAATAATGAGGTCGTTGTCGGATAATTGTAGTTCACTTTCTTTTCCTGTAACATAGTCAAATCCTTTTACCTTTTGTCGCTTCGTGCTTCGCCCGTACTGGATTTGGTGCAAATCTAAAATACGCACCAACCGCTTGATTTTGTCTTCCGAGTTGCTGCCCGAAATGACGTAAGTAGCGTATTTGCCCTGCGGTTTTTTTGTTGCTTTTTGAAAATAATCGGTAAAATTCTGAATTAATTTATCGGCATTAGTAGCCCCTATTTCAATAGTGGACTTGGCCGCCATGGCGTGGTGGTTAATTCGGTCAATCAGTTTTAGCGTATCCCCATTTTCCAAATCAATGCCTTTCCCCGCACGACTGTGGCCTGCCTGTTCGTAGGTCATACCGATGGAGCCATTAAAAGTTGGGTAAGTGTCGCCATAACTTGGGTATAGCAAATCGAACCGTTCTTTGGTAAAATATAGCCAGCCCTGTTCGTCAAAGTACTTAGCGTTATTTAGACCAATTTCGGTTTGAAAATCAGCCTGCCAATCCGTAATATACTCGTGGAAAGGAGCGGCGGCGGGGGCAAAGTAATAGGGACTGTTATAGCCCTGTTCGTGAAAATCTACTAAAATATGGGGCATCCATTGTCGATAGTACGGAATTCGCTGTTGACTTTCCAATTGCGTGGCCCATGCCCAATCTCGGTTCAAATCAAACAAGTAATGATTGACCCGCCCGCCTGGCCAAGGCTCTTGGTGTTCTCTAGAGATTGGGTTAGTATTCAAGATATTGTGTGACACATTTCTATTCCAGTGCGTATAACGGGAGTAGCCATCAGGATTAGCTGCGGGGTCGATGATAATTATCGTATTGTCTAACCATTTTTGCATATCTTCGAAAGGATTTCCTACGAGGTCATAAATGGTCTTAACCGCTGCGTTGGGACAGCTTGCTTCGTTGCCGTGTACCGCAAAATTGAGCCAAATAATGGCGGTATTATCGTCCGTCGCCTTACCTTCCACTAAGCCAGTGCGCTTCAAATTATTGGTGCGAATCGCTTCTAAGTTAGCTATATTTTCTTCCGAAGAAATGTAGGCTAACACTAGTGGCCGATTTTGATTGGTTCGACCGTATTCGACGAGTTCGACTTGGTCGCTTTTCTCGGCAATATGCTCAAAATAATCAATGATTAGGTGGTGCGGATAAAAATGCTCGCCCAATTTTTCGGAAAAAAAGTTATCGGGGGATTGAATTTGCCCCAGTAGTATTGTTCCTAAAACAAAAGAAAATAAAACAGTCAATGTTGATTTCATAATTACCATGCTAGTGATTTTAGTAACAAATTGGGCAGCAAGATAATTAAAAATGTTGGGAACGTCTAACTACTAAGCGATGGAGTAAATTCACTCAACTATCGCACTCGACCGCTTTCCGATGCCCCAATCGCCTTATTTTTAAAACCAGATTTCTTTAACCGACCAAAATTATAAAGAACGGATAATTGGTAAGTATTGGTAGTCCAACGGCGATTGAAATAAATGTCCGTTTGGCCGACAGCGTAATCACCCGCCGCAATGTTTTTGTGGAAAATATCGTTGGCGATTAATCGGCATTTTAGGGAATTATCGAAGAACGATTTTTCGAGCGTAAAGCCCAAACTATGTCGCTGTTGACGGTGGGTAATGCCCGTTAAATAATCATTCAAATACCAGAAAAATACTTCGACGTTGAATAGGTCTTGTACTTTGAATGTATTATGTGTATAAAAATAAAGATTCGGTCTTGGTTCGACCCGTTCGGCATCCAGTACGCTTTCCCGAATGTCAATCTGTCGCACATTGAGCGTATTTTGAGAAGTCCACCATTTATTACTAAAGGTTTTAGAAACAGAGGCGTAGTATAGTTGCAACGATTCGTAATTAACGGCCTTCAATACATAGCTTTTATCAGTATCTCCACGGATAGCTCGACCGCCAAAAGGGTCGTTCATGTACTGATAGCCAATTTTTACATCCCACTGATTGATTTGGCTGATTAGCTCAAAAATATGTCGTTTTTCGGGAATCAAGTTTGGGTTTCCTTGAATAGACGTATAAGGGTCTTGATAAATTAGGACAGGACTCAAATCTTGGTAGCCAGCACGGGCAATACTTGCGGTATAGGCAAAGTTCAGACTGAATTTATCCGAAAATCGTCGGTTGAGCGAAATATTGGGAAACAGATTTAGATAGTGGTCCTGAATCGCTTCCTGTTGATTAGATACTAATAGTTCGTAGTTTGTCCATTCTCCTCTTAATCCTAAAGCATAGTTGAAGTCGTTAGGCAATTGTCCTTGAAAACTAAAGTACCCTGCGCTGATGGATTCATCGTAGCGAAAAAAGTTAGATAATTGGGGGTCCGATTCAAAGATTCCTTCTTCGGTTGAAACCTTAAAATCTAAATCAGAACCATTTTTAACGAGACTGTATTTTACGCCCATTTCCAGACTGTTTTTGTTGGCGAATATTTTAGTGAAGTCCGCTTGTGCTGAATAAATATCAATGTTCAAATCGAAGATATTCTGAAGTCGTCGATTATTGCTGCCACTGACCCCTTGATTCTGTTCTTCGATAAAGTTGTTTTGTCCGTTGGTGAAATTGGCATATTGCCCTCCTAAAAAAAGCGCAGTGCCGAGGGTATCAAAGCTTTGCTGATGATTCAACGATAGCGTGTGATTGGTCTGTTTTTCGTTCAATTTCATGGTGCTTTCGTAGAAATTGACGCCCAAATCGTCTTCGATTTCGTTAAAGCTCAATTGCTGACCGCCCAATTTTTCGTAAAATCCTGTATATTCCAAAGACGTATAGCTTTGCCCTTGTCCATCCAATTGAACTCCTATTCCATAAGTAGAAAAATTGTCCATTCGTCGTTGCCAATCCGTTGTAACATCGGTTTCTAAAAAGGTATTCTCTGATGTTCGATTTCTGGTGGTGTAGAGTAATTCTCGGTCTTTTCCCAGTTGTAGCGCATAAAATCCATTGGTACTCCATCGACCATTTTTTTGATTGAAATTGATACTAGTATTGGTGTTCGTTCCGCCAAAATCCGAATACGTTACGTTTTGCTTGACGGTCGCTTGGTAGCCATCGTCGGCGCTGTCGATGGTTGTAATCTGAATGACGGCAGCCCCGTCGGCGTCGTACTTAGCGGAGGGATTCCGAATGACTTCTATTTTTTTGATGTTGGTGGGTATAATTAGGGCTAATTGGTTGTTAAAAATACGCTTGCCGTTCAGATAGAAAATAACATTTCCTTTGCCAAAGACACTGATTTGCCCGTTTTCGTCCAGTATCACATCGGGTGTTCTTTGCAAAATTTCGTTGACAGAATTGCTGGCCGCCAACGTGGTATTTTGAATCAATACTTCCAGCGTCCCGTCGTCTCGTTGCCGATAAACGGGACGTTTCCCTTTTACCACCACTTCATCGAGGGCAACGCCTCCGTTTTTCACGCTAATCATCCCTAAATCAATCACAGCTTCTTGATTATACTGAACCGCTACAAAGTGGTCCGTAAACTCTAAAGATGAGAATTGTAGCAGGACCTTCTCTTGGGTTAAATCGGACAGTTCAAAAGTGCCGTCCAAAAAGAAATCTCCTTTGATAAAAGTAGAATCTGCTGCGTTGAGGGCGATAATATTTCCACTTGGCAAGGTATTATCGGTAGTTCTAATCGTTCCTTTGACGGCGTAATTGATTTGGGCGAGACTTGAGTAAGCCAAGTTGAGGAGGCAAGCAATGGCGATTAATTTTTTCATGATTTTAGATGTTTTAAAACTATTCAGCACCCGTGATTTCTTCAACTAATGTGTAGAGGGTGTAAAGGAATTTGTCAAATCTGCGCTCGAAAAAGAAACTTCATGCAGTTTGTGGACTCCATTCCTTTGTGGTAAAAAAAGTGAGTGCTGAGTAGTTATGGTGTTTTTTGTCAGTCGTAAATTTTTACTGACCCAAGATTTCACAATCTCATTCAGTAAAGCCAGAAAAGGGAGGCAGTAACGGTTTTGCATTATAATTAGAAACCGTTTAGACCGATTTATTCGTAATTTTTACCAAATTTAGTGGGCGAAACCGCACGGATTTTAAATAGTAGCCGAACAGGAGATGAGGGTAGATGGACAAGGAAAAACGGATTCGTCGCCTAAAAACGGGTATCCGTTGGCAGTAAATAACGATTGGTAGGTACGAGAAAAAATGACCGCTTTTTTGAAGGTATATTTGTAAGAATGAAAAAAGTGAAAAAATATCTCCAACGACCAGTTGTCCAGCATACGTTTTTCTGGATAGCGGTGTTTGCTTGCTACACGATTGCGAATAGCGACGACCATTCTACTATTGTTGAAACGCTGACAACTTATACTTTTAAGGTAAGTTTGCAGTTTCTGGTAGCTTACACCTGTCTGTTAGTCATTATTCCTACCTACTTGGCTACCAAAAATTTAAAAACATTGGTCCTATCTCTTTTAGGGGTGCTGGCTTTTTTGCAAGCCATTGTGCTGATTTGGCGAATGGGCTACCTAGAACCCACTTACCCCGACACCCACGCTGCTTGTTTGGCTGCTTACGAGGGGGCTAATTTTTGGGAACGACTGCTAGATGTAAGAACCTTCTTATTCATCAACCCCGCTACTTATTTTTCATCGGGTATTATCTTAATCGCCATTCAATATTTTCAAAAACAGCAAAAAATATCCGAACTCAGCGAGCAGAAAACAATAGTGGAATTGAGCAACTTAAAAAACCAATTGAACCCGCATTTTCTGTTTAATACCTTAAACAATTTGTACGCTTTGGCGATAAAAAAATCGGATAAAACTCCTGATGTCATTAGCAGATTATCGAGTATTTTGGACTACATGCTCTATCGTTGTAATGAGAAGTACGTAGCGGTCGAAAAGGAAGTCAACTTGATTGAAGATTATCTTTCTTTAGAAAAAATACGATACGGCAAGCGAGTGGCGATTCGTTTTAATACAGCGCTACACGAATCTATAAAAATAGCGCCTTTATTACTGTTAACTTTTATTGAAAATGCGTTTAAACACGGTGTAAAAGAAGAAAGTCAAGTGGCGACGATTGATATTCAGTTGACCACGAAAGTTAATGCCATTGACTTTAGGATTGAAAATACGATACCAAAAGCGGCAACGATTGGCAGTCACAACGGGGAGGCAATTGGCTTGAAAAACGTACAAAAACAGTTGGCCTTGCTTTATCCTAATGCGCATCAATTGGACATCCACAGGACAGAAAATAGTTTTAAAGTCCAACTTAACATTCAAATACAATGAGCTACAAATGCCTAATCATTGACGACGAGGAACTCGCTAGGGAGTTGATTGCTACTCATTTGGCTCAATTGACCGATTTTGAGTTAGTCGCCACTTGCGAAAATGCGCTTGCCGCAAGAAAAATTTTGCAAATGGAATCCATTGACCTGCTGTTTTTAGACATCGAAATGCCCGTTTTAAAAGGGACGGATTTCTTTAAAAATTTACACCAAAAACCGAGCGTTATTTTTACTACAGCCTATCGGGACTACGCTATCGCTGGTTTCGAATTGAATGCCGTGGACTATCTATTGAAGCCCATTACTTTTGAGCGATTTTTTCGAGCGACCGAAAAATTTCTGAGTTTACAACGAACAACAGTATCTCCACCAACGGCTTTGTCGGAACCCAATTTGTACAAAAGTCATATTTTTATTCGCAAGGACCGTAAGCAAGTCAAGTTGTATTTAGCTGATATTCTCTACATCGAAAGCCTAAAAGACTACATTAAAATTCACTTACCCACCGAAACGCATACCATAAAGCACAGCATAACGGCTTTTGAAAATCTTTTGGACAATCGTTTCTTGAGAATTCACCGTTCTTTTATCGTTCACCTCGGACAAATTACGGCTTACACTAAATATGATATTGAAATAGGAGATATAGAGATTCCGATTGGTGAGAGCTATAAATCGACTGTTTTTGAAGTACTATCTACTTGTAAGTAAAGTGGTAGAAGTAAGTTAAATTCTTTTTAGGGATGACGAAGTAAATAACCTACACATCTGACGGTCTCTTTTTCCTTTTAGCGTCGTTAAATTTTTCCAACGTAGCAACGGCTATGCTGAAAAAATTTGCCTTGCTAAAAGAAAAAATAGCCTCGTCATTTTGCGTAATTTATTTAATTCCTCATCCCTTACTCAAGAAGAATCTAGCTATTTTATCCTTTGACTTGCAAGGCTTTTACTTTTAACTTAACTTCGTGTTGCATTAATCTGACATAGTAAATACATTCACTTTTCCCTACCGATTTATAGCTATTGTGAAGTTCTAGACTTATACGCATCTAGGTTTATTTCTGGCCAGCAGTGCTTTACTGCTCAAATTACTAGGTAACTTCACCCGTTCTTCCGCAAATTATAGTATTTCAATTTAACACTTTATCTAATGAGAAAGTCATTTACAACAATTAAATCCCTAATCCTTCTTTTTACGCTATTCTCAGTCGGAATAGTTTCCCTTACGGCACAAGCCAATCTAACCGTTTGGCACGTAGGTCAAGCTGGTCATGGAAGCACCCATAATCATGGATTTTCTAATCTTTGGCCTTGCGGCTACGAGTACTACATCATTCATACGGGTACACAGTCTTCCAGAGATTTTACGATGAGTATTAAAAATGAAGGAGACGCAACGCTGAATTTAACTTTACCTTTAACCCTTTCCGCTGGTAGTCATAGCGATCTTACGATTCTGTCGCAGCCGACCAAAAGTAGTTTAGCCCCTAACGAAGAAACGCATTTTCAAGTCAGCTACAACGCACCCGCTACCTATAATGACGCAGATGCGACCGTAGTCATTCAAAGCGATGACCCCAATAATCCAGTATGCAATATTTTTTTCGATGTGGGAGTTTTTACGGGTGGTGGTGGTTCATCATCCACGATTCCAACTTTGTCTTGTGATAACACTCCTATCAGTTACGGTTCAACTAATAATTTGGGTACCGTGAGCTTAGGTAGTTGTACCCAAGGGCCCATTACCAAAACATTTACGATTAGGAATCCAAATAGTAATTCGATAACCTTAAGCTCGGGTTGTGGCAACGCAGACATTGTCAGCATTGACCAAATTGCTACCGACCCAACTTTTACGGATTTCACCGTAACTAGCCAACCCAGTTCGACAATTGTGGCTAACGGCTCCACCACTTTCACCATATCTTTTAATCCCACTGCGGTAGGTACTAAGAATGCTTTACTCTGCTTTGGTTACATCAATTCAGGAGGCACAAGTGGGGCGGGATTGAATATTAATTTATCGGGAATGGCGGAGAACTGTCCTCCTTCCTATGCTTCGGGTAATAAACTGACTTTTGGCGACCCTTGTAAATGCGATGACCCTCTGAACTGTACGAGTGGCGGCATCACCTATTTTCACGATACGTTGACGGCTCCAGCTTCGGGTACGCTAGCAAGTGGTTTGGACTTACGAATAACTAGTGCGAGTAATTTCTTTATCGACGTGCCGTGTAATGGGGGGACTTTAATGACTCCTACGCTAAGTACGGGTGCTGGAAATGGTACAAGAATTACAGAAGTAGGAACTTCGGGGGTTTATAAATTAGAATTTTGGCGACCCTCGGGGGCACAGCCTACGCTATCCGTAAGTCAAGGTGGGATGACTCCAGTAGTGGTTGACCCAACTACCTTTCAACCCATCTGTACGGTGGAAGCTTGCACCCCGTCCGCTCCGATACCAACGATGTCCGAATGGGGACTTCTGATTTTTGGTCTTTTGGTGCTTAATTTGGGCGTGTTTTTTACGTACAGGAGAGCGGCGATTTTAGGCTAGTGAACGGCTATTGTGCTTTCTTCTGACATTGGTTTAGCTACAACGGAATAGTAATGATTTTTCAGTATCTCTCCTCAAAATAGATTACTTTTGGGAAAGGCTTAATCAACTGCAAAAATTAGCTATCATGGAATCTAAAATTTTCTTAGCCTTTGGCATCCTCACCATTATTTGTGGGATTACTCTACTGCTTCAAGAAAATTTTATCATTGGCGCAGGTGGAACCGTAACAGGGATTTGGTTAGCTGTAGAAAATTGGAAAAAAGTAAAAAATCAGAAAGGGCCATAGTAGTTTGATAAAAATAATTATTCTCTCTTAATATACGCTTGAAACATCTCAAACAGTTCCGTCAATTGCTCGTCGGGAATAATCTTAGGCGTTCCCACCGCTTTGGCCCGAAGGTGAATCTCGGCGCAATGTTCAATCTCTTCTGCAATACTAAAAGCCATTTCTACACTCGTAGAAGCCGCCAAGAAGCCATGATTCCCCAAAAAACAAGCGTAGCCCTCGCCCATGGCCTCTAATGCGGCCTTCGCTAAGGCTTGGGTAGCAAAGGTCTCGTAGGGCGTGCAAGGTACTTTCGTTCGACCACTCAAAGCAACTAAATAATTGGAAGCGGGCAACTCCCAATGTAACGCTGCCATCGTAGAACAAGCAATTGAATGGGTGTGAACTACTGCGTTAATGTCTTGTCGGTCGGTATAAAATATGCGGTGCATGGTATGTTCTACGGAAGGTTTACGTTTCCCTTCGACTACTCTGCCAGTTAAGTCCATAACGACTACATCTTCGGCCGTAATTTCGTGGTAGGGTAGGCCGCTTGGACTCACGGCGAATAAGTTTTCGTTTCGATTGTAAATACTAATATTTCCGCCCGTTCCTTTGGTTAAGCCCGAATCGAGTAGTTTTTTGCCGTAGGTGACGATAAGCTCTCTTTCCTTTTTTAGTAACATAAAATGCTAGTTGCGTACCGAGATACTTTAAAACCGTCCAAAGGTAATTAAAAAGACCAACGTAGCCCCATCGTACCACTCATTATGGTCGGCTGCTGAAAAATATCAAATGCAAAATCATTGGTCAATCGCCACTCGTTCCAGTGTTGTTCTCTTTGCCATCGGCCGAATAGCCCTATTCTTTCGGTCAGTCGATAAGTAACTTGCGCTTCAAGCAGGTGGCTTAACTGTGCATTCCAATTGTTTTGACCGATGTCCAAGATTTCGTCCTCCGCCGTAGCCATCCTACCTCGACTGTTACGAAAGAACTGAAAGCCCACTCCCGTTCGGATTAACCATTTTAAACGTTTTTTTCCCAATTCGAATCCAATTAATAAGGGAATTTGTAGCGTCGTGTGCCGATTAAAATGCTGAAAATTTTGGGTCTGCAAAGCGGGAACCGAATCCGTGTAAATAAACGTTTGCTGCCCCGTCAAAGTAGAAGTGAAAATGGTGTCGGGGGTATTAGGTTGATACACAAAAACTTCTTTGGTTGCTTGGTAGTTGCTGCGGAAGCGTATCGTTTGTAGTTGGACGCCCGATTTGATAGACCAGTGTTTGGCCACTTTTCGGCTAATGCGGGCATTGATTTGCCAACCAGCTAATGGTGTTTGTAGAGCGACATTAGACGCTGGAAATGAAGGTAATTGTTCTTTCCAGCCGTTGATACCACCCGCTAATTCCAGTTGCCAATGACGCTCAGTAGAAGGTCGTTTATTGGGAGTTAGATGGGCAAATTGGATGGAATCCGTCCGTGTAACGATGGGTAATAACGATGCTGCGAGATTTGGAATGGGTTGAACAGACCGAATTTTTGCCAATGAGATAAACGGTTTTTTTGATACGATTTCATCTTCACTTTTGAACGCATTCGTCGATTGTGGCTCTTGATAATTGGGTGAATTTATTGAGGAAGGTAATCTATCTTCAACGACTATTTCCTTTGCCCTTTTCACTCTAGTGTGACCAACCGTTTTTTGTCGTTCTGCTTGACTACTCTCACTAATAGTTTCAGGAAGCGTTGTTTGGGTATCGGTTAAACCGTCCATCTTTTTCAATAGAGCTGAGGGAGTGGTAGCATTTGCTGAGGCAGCTTCGTCTTTGTCCTCATTCACCGCTAGGCGATTTTTTTCATTGGTAGATGCGGCGCTGTTAACTGAAGAAACGTTGGCCGTTGTTTCTAAATCAATTGGAAAAGCATTGATGGATGCCGATTTTTGAAAAAATGATATCGAATATAATAATACTAGTCCAATTAGCGCAATGCCACCGCCCCACCACCACCAGAGTAGTCGTCGCCGCCGCTTACGTTTTTCAACGCCCGCCAAAATATCGGGGCCCATTTGTTCCCAACTTAAAAAATCGGGAATATCATGGGTCGAGTGGTCGCCCAACTGCTCCTTAAAGGCGCCTTTTTCGTTAAATGAGTCCATAGCGATTCCCTTTTTGGATGGACAATAATTGTTTGCGCAACAACTGTTTAGCTCTTGACAGTTGGGACCTCGAAGTGGCCACATCAATGCCTAGCTGCGCACTAATTTCTTTATGCGACAAATCGTCGATGACGTACAAATTGAAGACGGTTCGATAGCCGTTGGGTAATCCTTGAATAAGTTGAATAATTAAATCGTTGTCCATATTTTTTAAGTCCGCTAGTACGGATTCCTGTTCTATTTTCTCCGAGTCAATGATGATTGTTTGTTTCGTTCTTTTTTGCTTTCGTTGGGTATTGAGGATTTTGTTAATGGCAATAGATTTCAACCAATATTTGAAAGCCCCTTTCTTCGCATTGAATCGGTCAATATGGACAAAAATTTCAATAAAAATTTCCTGAATCACATCGGCCAAATCCTGCTCCACAATACCAAACCGACGGGCGATGGTTAGCACGTACGGTAAGTACCGTTCGTACAGTTGCCGCTGTGCTTGGGCATCCGCCTGTTGGCATTTTTTGATAAGATTGGACTCTTGCAAATCGGGTGTTTTTCGGGAGAATAATTAATTACAATTACCCAATGGAACGGCAAACTCCGCATTCAAGATACCGAGACTTTTCCAATTGTCACAACTAACCGTTGTGGTACTGGAATCCACTACTAGTTGAAAAAATTCTGTTTCGTAAGTGCCCCGAAGAAATTCGTCGGTTTCTTCTTCAATGTTTACTAAGAACTCTACATCTCCTCGACAAGACGGGTCGATAAAGTTGGCACCGTAGGCGGTAATGGTATCGCCCTCAATTACCGTCGATAAGACAGCCGTACTAGAAAACGCATTGCCATTTTCAAACTGGTAGAAGGAGACAAAGAAATCGGTAAAACTTCCTTCGATAGACAACCCAACGCTATTTGTATCTACGGTGCTAACACAGTTGAACGTATCCGACCCGATAGCATAGAGCGTGCTTCCCGACAAAGGGCCTCTCAGCACTACGCCGTAGCCATTCTCGTAGTTTACTTCCGTTTGTTGAAGCCGATAGGTTAATAAGCGGTTTTGTGTTTCTACTTCAACGGGTGCTTGAGGTAAAATTTCTTGGGTTAGTTCGTCGATGTTTTCTTCTTGGCAACTGAAAAGGCACAGGGTGAGTAATAATACACCTAAAGATAATCTGAAAGACATGGTTTACTAATTTTAAGGTTAATAATGCAGACATTTCGGTTTAAAGAACTGCTTTTAGCTTATTACCTTGAAATGGGAAAACGTTGCTTCGGGTGGGAAGATTTTTTTTTGAAAAGTAGAATGAATGGGTTAAAAGACGCAGAAGGATAAAAATTAGAATTAGCTAAAAATTTTTAAATTGCAAAAAATTATTCTATCACAAAGTCAAAATTAAATGCTCTTTGCTAAAATCTGAGGAAATAAAGGAGGTCATCTTAAAAATAGAAAAATCTATTACGAACAATATTTTCATTGATGTTGAGAAGACGAAAATAGAGTTGAAAGACTTATCATCTGGGAAAGAATGGACATCTTTAAAAGAAACAATATGTGCCTATTTGAACTCCGATGGAGGCGTCGTTATTTGTGGGGTAACCTTAGTATCACTAAAAAATTAGAAAGCCAAAACATCCTGATTAGGGATAATCGAAAAGCTTATTCGCTTAATTTTAACTATCAACAATCCGATACGGAATGGTTATAACAATTCTTGCCTACTCCTCACCCATCTTCCCCAAAAACGTTTGAACAACTCGGCCACCTACTTTACTTCCGACCGTCAATCCCACCTCATTATCCGTCCGAAAATGAACCCCACCTTCAAAGCGAGACTCCGAACATTCCTTGGCTAGTTTGCGAAACAAGTCCTCATCCTGTGGAAAAAGAAAAGATAGCACAGCGGCAATAGAACCCGCTACGGTTGTGTGACCAGCAGGATACCCTGGGAAATTTGGCGTCTGTACTAAAATAGGTTTAAATTCGGGGTCGTATTGGAAAGGTCGAATCCCCATGTAATGGTATTTACCATCCCAAGCAGCAATGATGCCGTCGAAACGAGCCGTGTGGAAAACAGCACCCGCAAAAGCCGCTTCGAAAGGGTTTAAGTCGTATTCTAGTATTTTTCGTTCTAGCAAATCGTCCCAAACGGGAGCACTCTTCCACTTCCAAGCAATGTCACTGGTGGTATGCGTAGCGTTAAATTGACGCAATTCTTCCATGTCTTCCGTCCAATCGGTAGGCGGCGGAGCTGGCCGAAACTGTTCGGGACTCGCTAACGTAAGCGGTCGCCATTGGCGCTTCGTGGGACCCCATTTACTGGGCGTTCCCGTCCAAAGACTATCAGATTCGGGTATTTTCCCTTCCCAGATGCGGTCTGTTCGGTCCGTTTTGGCGTATTCGATGTACTGATTAGCGATTAGTTGACCAATAGCCATGCCTTTTTCTACATCGGAGGGGAGCTGTAGTCCAGTTTGGAGGCGTGCCTCTTTAAATTGAACAATCAAGCTATCTAAATATGGTTTTCTATTGGGAAAATAGTAGCTAATGACAGTGTGGGCAGCGCTGGCAGCAGCACTCCATTCACACACAAAAGAGGAATAAGCATTTTTACGGCTTAATTGCTGTATATCAGAATTTTGTTGGAATGGAGCTGCTGATTGATGCTGTTTTTTATGTTTCCATACTTCTGAGAGGGCATCGTAAATTGAAAGGTGCAAAATGGCAATTCGACCTCCGTTTTTGTGGCCTTTATGCGCCCGACTGATTTCCATCATAATCTGATGCCATAGATAAGAAGGATAGGCGGCATTCCAGTAATTGACGGTTCTAATATCTTCCTCACTCATTCCCTTTTGCGATGCTATTATCTCTACCAATTCTTGTTTTAACTCTGTCGAATTGACGGGCAAAAAGGATTTTTCTAATTGGAATTTAAACGGCTTAAAATTGTCTATTTGTACTTGAGCAGTAGTTGATACCGCAAACAATAGTACAAATGCAATTAAACAAAAACTCTTTAAAAATATACGGTTAATGGAACGTGGTAGAACAGTCATAGTATCTTACTTGAAACGCTTGTTCAAATAATAAATACTACGCCTTTGAAAGAACTATTGTTCAAAAGAAAATTAAAAGAAGACAGCCATACGGCCCGTATCGGGAAGTCAGACCGCTTATGGCTGTCAGATTTGAGAACTGTCAACGTCAAAAGTCTGACCTCCCCAGTACGGGCCGTATGGCTGACAATGAAGCCCGCCCGCCTAAGCATTCGGGCAGGTGGTCTGATTGCTGACCTCTTATTAATCCATCTTTTAGAAGAATTTCTTGATTTGCGCTGAAAATGATTTCTAAAGAATTAATACACCTGCTCCACAATCTGCTTAATCGTTTCCACGTCACCCATCGTATAGTAGTGCAAGCAAGGAGCGCCCTTTTCCTTCAATTCTTTGGATTGCTGAATACACCATTCGATGCCCACTTGCTTTCGACCCTTAGCGTCCTTCGCATCGGCCAAGGCACTAGCTAGTTCCTGTGGTAAATCGAGATGGAACAAACGGGGAATAGAGTTGAGTTGGTATTTTTTGGTAAGTGGTTTTAACCCTGGAACAATCGGAACGTTGATGCCCATTTCCCGACATCTATCGACGTATTCGAAGTAATATTTATTATCAAAAAACATTTGGGTGACGATGTAGTTGGCGCCCGCTTCTACTTTTTGTTTGGCGAAAGCCAAATCGCTTTCCAAATTGGGCGCTTCGAAATGCTTTTCGGGGTAACCCGCAATGCCGATACAGAAATTGGTCTTCTCACCGTTTTCGATATTATCATCCAAATACTTACCGCCGTTCATGTCCGCTACTTGCTTCACCATATCCAAGGCATAAGAATGTCCATCTTTTTCGGGGATAAACTTACCGTCAAATTTCCGGGCATCGCCTCGTAAAGCTAGCACATTATTAATGTCCAAAAAGTTAAGGTCAATCAAGACATTCTCCGTTTCTTCTTTGGTAAAGCCACCACAAATCAAATGCGGCACCGCATCAACGCCGTAACGGTGCATAATGGCCGCACAAATTCCAACGGTACCGGGTCGCTTTCGAATCGCCGTTTTTTCGTAATAGCCCGAAGATTTTTTGACGTAGATAAATTCTTCTCGGTGGTAAGTTACGTCGATGAAAGGCGGTTTGAACTCCATGAGCGGGTCCAGTGTATCAAAAATAGCTTTCATGCTGCCGCCTTTCAGTGGAGGTAGGACTTCAAAAGAAATTAAGGTATTGCCATTGGCATTATCGAAGTAGTCGGTTACTTTCATGATTGCAGGAACTTCTTATCTAGTGATTAGTGATTGGTTGACTAGTGACTAGTACCCTTTAGCGAAATCAAGTCTATTCTCTTGTTAACGCTCTAGTTCATAAGGGTTTTGACGTAGATTGTTTCAATTTTCGTGTAAAACTGCTTTAAAATCTGTCTAGTAATTCGAAGCGTTTTGAAAGCTACTTACTAGAAAAAACAGTAGTTTCTACAAAAGAAAAATTCCCTACAAAGATAGGCTCTGCCTTGTTTCAGCGCAATTTAGT
>JBCCQK010000022.1:0-33852 GCA_039024375.1 Bacteroidota bacterium | reverse complement strand
CTGCCGCGATCACATCGGTGATGCTGGGAGTTCCCTCGGTTAGGGTTCCCGTTTTGTCAAAGACGAAGTGGTTGACCGAACGAAGCTTCTTGAATATTTACTCACCTTTTTGATTTTCCTTCGAGGTTCAGGATAGTTTTATTTATTAATAACTTGATAATTAGTTAGTTGCGATGTATTCAGTAAATACTGATAAAAGTATTTCTGTTAACCTGTAAAAAAGTATTTCCGTATTTGCTGTTAACTTTGTATATTGCGGATAATTAAAGAAATGGTACTTGAGATGAAAAGTCTTAAGCTAATTTCTTAGAAGACTAAACTAAAAATCAAGTAAAGAATTATGAAAATTGGTGTTTCTAATTTGAAAGGAGGTGTTGGAAAAACAACCGTTGCGCAGAATTTGGCGGTCTGTTTGGCGCACCTCGGCTATAAAGTTTGTTTGGTTGATACCGATAGAAACCAAAATAGCATTGAATGGTCAGGCGTACGGGATGAAAGCCTACCACAGATACTAACCGTTGGCGTAATTGATGCAAAAGCGTTGACTAAAAATGTGGACCGTCTGGACAAAGACAACGATTTTGTCATTATCGACGGAACGCCTAGTTTGTCGGAAATGACGACCAGAATTATTTTGGCAAGCGATTTAATGCTGATTCCGACCTTGGCCAGTGCGCACGATATTAGGGCTATGCGGCAGTTTGTAGAGCGCTACGAGCAAGCGAAAGAGTTTAAAGATGAGATTCCCGCCTTTTTCTTTTTCAACCAATATTCGCCTAACTTTAACATTCACAAAAACATCAAAGGCATCTTGGAACAGTACGGAATTCCTATCATGGAATGCTATTTTAAGGAGCGAGTGGCTTACATAGAATCGGCAGTTGATGGTCGCGGTGTTTATGAATTTACCGATAATAAAGCTAAAGCGGAAGTAGTAGCTTTTACTAAGGAAGTATTAAATATAGCGGAACAGTACGGATTTATTGGCGGTGAGTAGAGTAGGGGAGGGGGTAGGCTCCCAATTTTAATAACTTAAATCAAAAGAATATCATGGCAAAAGCTAAAATAGATATGTCAAAGCTGTCCTTAGGAACGGCAAAACCTATTAAAAAGAAGACGACTAGTGTAGAAAAAGTAATAGATAATGTTGACGATTTAGCGGTGAAAAGAATTCATAAAAAGGTAGAAGCACCCGAAAAGGTGGTGCCAGAAGAGCCAATCGTAAGGATAACGGTTGATGTTTTTAAGTCTATGCACAAGGCCATTAAGCTGGAGGCTATGAATCGAGACACCACAATTCGAGAATATATCATAGGTTTAGTGAAGAAAGATTTGAAGATTTAGGGTGAACAAACAGTTTTTTAAGGAATTGAGGATTTACTTGAGTAAGTATTTCAGTATTAAGAAACATAAATGAGATGAGGGTCAGAACTTGGAATATCTTCAATTCATTAATGTTTTTGCTAAATGAACGATGAGTGATAATTGATGAATGATTCTAGTGCCTAGTAAATACTAAATGCCATGATTATGAAATACGAAAATTATCATTCATCATCCATCACTTATCATTCATTGTGGTTGGTGACTACAATAATTAGAGTAGGTGAATACGAGTCATTTTTTTCAAAAGTATCTGACCTCTGACCGCGCTGTGGTCCGTCTTCTGACCTCTTCCTCACTTCAAACTTCTATTTTGAATGTCCACAATCCGTTGTACGGGCGTTGATTCTCTAAAGTGTCGGCGTAAGTCAATGGCAAATTTTTCCAATAATTCCGTCCTTAATCCTTTATCACAGTCCCATTTCAGCAAGAGGGAATCAACGATTTGTAAGTCGGATATTAATAGCAATTGCTCTACTGTTGCATTATCTCTCATATTACCTTTGAGGTTGGGATACTTTGCCCTCCATTGTTTAGCAGTCATTCCGAAGACCAATTGGTTGATTAAATCAGCTTCGTCTGCTAAGTAGAATCCCGCTTTTCCTGCCGTTTTTGGTAGTTGATTTAACACCGCTTCTTTCAGCATAGGGTAGTGGGCTTTGGATAATTCCCTTCTAATATTCCATTCAATATCTAATCTTTTCGCTTCGTCCTCCTTTAGTCGTTGGAACTCTTTAATGAGTACTAGCTTGAACCGAGCACTTATTGCACTACAAAATTCCAGTGCTATATCTCGGTGTGCATAGGTGCCACCCCCTCTTCCTGCTTTGGAGAATACGCCTACTGCTTGGGTCTTAGTTTCCCACCGTTTGGGCGTCATGACAAATCTCGGAGTACCCGCTTGGCTTCGATACTCTTTGAATACTTCTAACAGAAAATCGGGATTATACAGTTGTTCCCATTCTCCCAGAAAGTCGAGTGTGGTTGCATTCCGCATCCAGTTTTGGATGACCATATCGCTTTTGGCATCTACTTGTTTGGCAATATCCGTTAAGCAGAAGTACTCCTCTGCGTCCACTTTTTTAATTCTTACTTGAATACCGTCAACGTCTAATCGCTTCATGGATATATTTTTTGTATATTCAGTCTAATGAAATGGCTATTTTTAGCTCAAATCATTGAACTGTTTCCGTTTCTATTTTAAACCCCTCGAATTTGAGGGGTTTTCCAGTAGCTGACTTAAACCCCTCAAATTCGAGGGGTTTAACTATGGACTTACTGCTAGCGAATATTTTTCAGCAAAATACTAATAGGTAGGGTAAAATTAATGGTTTCTATTGATTTCGAAAGATATAAGTCTAGTAATAAAAAAGGGCATCCAGTTACTGAATGCCCCTAAAAATGTATAAAACTAAAAAGTTATTAATTATTCACCCGTTCCAAAACGTCATCCGCCCCCGATTGCCGTCCCCGCTTTACTTTGCCACCAAAATTATAAGAATAGGATAACCGAACGATGCTACCTTCAATGTCGTAATTCCAATCATAAACCACGCCCTGCTGTGGTAGTTCGTTAACAAAACCGAGAAAAGAACCCGAATCAAAAATATCCGTCCAAGAAAGGCCGACGGTGCCATTTTTAAGTTTTTTCAAAACTACTTGCACGAACAGCAGCGCAATCAAGAGTTGGTGCAGCAAAAGGTAGCCGCCGAACTCAAATATCTGCGCAACCAAATCCAACCGCATTTTTTGTTCAACACCTTGAACAACATTTACGGGATGGTGCTTTCACAAGATAAAAATGCGGGAGAAACCATCGTCAAGCTGTCCAATTTATTGAGTTTTATGCTTTACGAAGGGAATACTCAAGCCGTTTCGCTAGCGAAAGAAGTGGAAATGTTAGATAGTTTTGTGGAATTAGAATTGCTGCGCTACCGACGGAAATTGGACTTTCGGTTTTCCAAAGACAACTTAAACCCTCGTCTAAAAATTGCGCCTTTGTTGTTGATACCTTTTGTAGAAAATGCGTTCAAACACGGGCCCGCCCAAGAAGAACAGGCCTCTTTCATTCATATGGAAATGGAGACCCAACAAAATATATTGCATTTTTTTGTGGAGAATTCTTACGTAAAAAATAACCCAAAAAGTAAGCATATTCAATCGGGGATTGGGCTGGAAAATATTCGAAAGCGATTGCATTTATTGTACCCCAATCGGCATACTTTAACCATTTTAAAGGCCGATACTTTTAAGGTATCTTTGATGGTAGAATTATCCTAACTCATGGAACAAAAAACATTATCACCTGTACGCTGCGTCATCATCGACGACGAGGAAATGGCGACCAAAGTCATTGAATCCCACTTGGGGCATATCCCCGACTTCGAGATAATGGGCATTTACCACAGTGCCGTCGAAGCCTTTTTAGCACTAGAGACGATGGAAGTTGATGTATTATTTTTAGACATCCAAATGCCTAAAATAACGGGGATTGAGTTAATTAAGATGATGAAACGCCGACCGCTAGTTGTTTTAACGACCGCCCATCGCGAATACGCTTTGGACGGATTTGATTTAGAAGTAGTCGATTATTTGCTTAAACCCATTGGCTTGAATCGCTTTTTGCAAACGATTAGTCGGCTTAAAAAACATCTTACTATTGCCACCGAAAAACCTGTCGTAGCCCCTGCGGAATCCACGCCGAATTTAGACCCAACGAACGCCACAAAAAGCCCACCCAAACATATTTTTATCAAAACCAATAGAGCCTACCAAAAGATAAATTTTAGCGCCATTTTGCACATCGAAGCCATCAAAAATCACATCAAAATTGTGACTAAGGCCGACACGCACATTAGCCTTACGTCGCTGTCCGATTTTGAAAAACAATTGCCCGATACCTTCCTTCGAGTGCATCGCTCTTTTATCATCAATACGTCGAATGTTTTACGATTTGATAACTACTTAGTGACGAACGAAAAACGGGAGATTCCGATTGGGCGAACGTATAAGGAAGCTGTCCTAGAGTTATTAAAAAATTTGATTGTCAACTAATTCAAAAAAAGCGGCCATCAAAAATGCTCTCCTTTATTTTTGGATACATAAAAGTAATGGTCTTCGTTCGTTAACTAATAGAAATATCCTCCAAAAATGCCCGATTCATTGGAGATACCTTTCGGGCTAAAATTACTCTTTTTTATTTCGACATATCCAACCCCCATAAATAGTCGATTGAAAAATCCGAGTAGGCGTAGAAAAGCCTGCCTCTTTCAGTAAAAATACCAACCGCTCTTCAGGGATGTAGTGAATGTGATGCTGAATTTTGTCAAAGCGGTGAGTGATTTCTTCGGCAGAAACGTTGTTGTATAATAAACCTTTGAGGACACTCAAATTGTACTGCAGTTCGGAAGGCGTACCAAAAATATCGGCAATGATTAGCGGGGCATTGGCGACCAACCGCTCACTAACGGACTTCAATAAATCGAGCTTTGCGCCATCATCGGATAAAAAATGGAGGACTAATAGTAAAGTAGCAGCGTCGTACTTTTTATTAACTGGTAAATCGCTGACCAATCCTTCAATTAATTGAATGTTAGTATATGTTCGCAGTTTGGCTTTCGCAATTTTCAACATTTCGGGTGAAGGGTCGATGCCCGTTATTTGCCACGAATGATGCTGTTCGGCCAGGATACCAAGTTCTTTGCCCGTTCCGCAACCAACCGCCAAGAGGTCTTGAACTGCACCATTTTTCTCTGCTTGAAAAATGCTGGGTAGCCAATGACAAAACGAATCGTAATTGGGCATCCATACTTTACTAAATTCGTCGTAGTTGGCAGCTCTCTTTTGGTCGAAGATGACTTTGTTTATAGATTGGGACATATACAAATAGTATCAGTTAAATCGTTTGCTTAGGCCAATTTGTACGCCTAGCGTTCGTAGGTTCTGTTCGTAGCCGTTATTAGTCACTTCCATCAAACTGCCCAAAAACTGTCGATGTTGTAGCGTTAGTTGCAGGTCAAGCCGAGGACGCAATTGGTAGCGGACGTGACTACCAATTTGCCAACCCATACCAATATTGGAAGAAAAGAGCTGGGCCGATTGAATAGATTCATTATCCAACAACGTATCATCGGGTAAGATAAATTCTCCCGAAAAACGCTGCTTCCAATTAACAATAACCCCACCTTTCAGCCCAAAAGCTAATCGACCATATTCCTTTTCGTAACCGATGGCTAGCGGCAAATTATACAAAACAGTTCGATTATAATTATGGAGTTGTTGCGTCGTAATGGTGCGTACATCGTGCGCCCCTGCCAAGTAATTGCGCAAACCGCTAACGTCCGTGTAGAAAAAAGCGGAGTCACTTTCCACCGTCCGAACCGTCTCATCCCGAATCGTCCCTTGCAAAAGCGTGGTAATTTGTTGCCGCTCAAGACCCGCTTCCACAAAAAATTGGGGAAGAAACTGCCACTTGGCGGATAGCCCCGTACTCCAACTTTCCAATGGCCGCTCGGTTGCCAATCGACGGTCAAGTTGGCTTTGTTGCGCCGTATTTTTCAACTCAAAGGATGTCCAAACGTGGCTTATACTTTGATAGAACAGCAAAGAAAAGGTATTTTTTGATATTTGCACCGAGCGCATAGACCCGTTTTTTCCTTTTGGAAAAGAAGGTTCCAAGTTGGCTATCGGTAATGGAGTAATTGGATAGGTTTCCAAAGCTGGCAAAACGGCCCTATTACTGCTAACTTTACTAGCTGATACTTTGGATGTTACGGGCAAATTGGTTGTAAAAGTACTTGTTAAAGTCGGTTTTTGTTTCGCTAATTTAGGTTGGTTAATAATGAGCGAGGAGACTTGCTGGGTCGGTTTTAGGGGAAAATGCTCCTCCGTTAAAGTTGTTTTCTGGGGTTTTTCTGGCCTTACGAAAGCCTGCACAGCATCGGTTTTTGGAAGACTTGTTGTTTTAGTTGTTGAGGTAATTGTGTTAGTTTTTGGTAGCACATCAGTTGTTGACTCCAATACGGTAGAACTAGTCGTTGGTCGGACGGCAGTTTCCGATACAGTTTTCGATGCAGTTTCCGATAAGAAGTAAGTGCCGACCAACAGACTAGTCACTAACAGTGCTGTCCCTCCGAATAACCAATACCAGACAGCAGGACGCCTTTTTTTGGGTAAATCCTTTTCGATTTCCACCCAAAGCTGTTCGGTGTCCCAATCGTGTGGCCGCCGATTGAGCTGGTCCCGCCAGTCCTTATTTGTTGATTGGTTATTGTCCATATTCTAATGAGTTTTGTTGTGCTATCAATTGTTGCAATCGTTGTTTTGCTCTAGTCAATTGGGAACGAACCGAACTCGCCGAGATGCCGAGTAAATCGGCAATCTCGCCGTGTCGGTAGCCTTCAACGACGTACAAATTGAAAACTAGTCGGTAGCCGTCGGGCAATCGTTCTAACAGTCGAAGTAAATCTTCCGCTTGTAAATCGGACAGCACGGTCGGTGAAACAATGTCATCCAACAAATGGAACTCCGTTGCTTCGGGAAAGACTAACCGATTTTTCTGGTACTTTTTGAGGGCACTATTCACGACGATTTTACAAAACCACGGCTCAAAAGTACCCCGAACAGCAGTGAAGTTGTCGATGTATTTGAATACTTGTAGGAAGGCGTCGTGGACGATGTCCCAAGCCTCTTGTTTATCTCTAGCGTAGCGCAGACTCACCCCAATGGCCAAATCGACGTACTTATCGTACAGCAGCCGTTGGCATTGTCTATCCTGTCGTTGACAACCTGTAATGAGGTCTGCTTGCGTCATTAATTTACAGCGTTTCTACGTAAAAAGAACCCGAAACGGGAATAATTGTACCTGTATTTTCGTCAATTACATTAGCAGTAAACGTGCCTTCGACGACTTCGTTGCTATACATAATCACATTAACCGTTCCTCCCGTTTCCGCAATGGTATTACCACCTCGAAACGTAGCCCCCCGATAGGTGACGGAAATATCGAGAATAGGGAAGTTTTCTCCTACACTATCGCTCTTAAAGGTTAGTAGTAGGCCATCTAGCTGCCCGCTGACTGCATTGGATTCGGCTGGATAAATAGAGGATAAGGTGTCCCCCGCAGTCGGGATAAAGACGTGGCGATTGGCGAAGTCCAACGTTCGTCCAGCTAGATTTACGACGACGGCTTGAGTAAAGTTGTCCTGTACACAAAGGGTGATAGGTTCCGCATTTACGACCTCTCCTTCGGTAGGTAAGATTAAATCGACACCACTTTCGTACCCTTCTTGGTTATACGCATAAACAGTCCAAAAAACTGCCTCTTCGCAACTCCGAAAATCCATGCTGTAATTGCCTTGTTCGTCCGTTACGGTGCGGGTAGCGGGCGTTTCTGCCGTCGTCAATACGACTACGGCGTTGGCAAGCGGACTGCCCGAACAATCCAGAACTTGCCCGTTTACCTTAAAGCTAACTTTATCCGCTTCTTCGATTTGGAATTGACCCAATGCTATATCGGTATCCGTAACCGCAAGTGCTTGCAATGGTTCATTGACTCGACAAAAGCGGTCCAGATAAATGAGTTCTCCTTCCGTATCGGCCGTGACCACCATCGCAAATTCCCCATTGCGGTCGGTAAAAGCATAGCCGTTCCTACCCGACGGAGTATTGAAAAAGACAAACGCCCGAACTAATGGCGTATCGTTCTGGTTGACTAGTTGACCCGTCAATAGCACTACTTCGGTCATTTGCAGGGAATCATCTAGCGGTCGTTCCGTAGAAAAATCGGACATGGTGAGCGTCACTTCCGTCTCTCCCGTTGTATTATCAATAGTTACTTTGGCCCAACTATCGCCGTAGTCGCTGTGCTGGGCGCGTAAAAATGTTGGTTCCGTTGCTAAATTTGGGTAGCGGATAGCAAAAGCTCCCGCCTCGTCGGTTTGACCCGATGCAATAATGGTGCGGTCTTGCATCACTTCTAAAACCGTATTGGCGAGTGGCACATTTTCTTCGTTTATCACTCGTCCCGTTACTAAAGTGGTACTTACTTCTTTTGGGTCAGCAATTTCCTCGATGGTTGTGACCGTAATGGAATCCTTGCGGCAGCCCGTGAGGACCAACAACCCCATTAAGGCACCTAAAAATATTCTTTGCAGCATTGGATGATTAATTTTTTGATGTTAAAAATATAGATGTTGGTACCAGTATCTGATAGTACTATACTTTTTTTATCAAAAACGCTGCGTGGGAGGAAAAAAATAATGAAGTGTATCAAAAAATGTCGTTTAAGAAGTTGGTATTACCGACGAAAGCATTACAATTTACAAACAAAAAGTGGAGAGTATGGAAAAAGGGTTGACTGTACCCAAGCCCCTGCTAGTACCACGGCTAATCACAGTTAGAATACCTTCGAAGGCCAATAAAACAAAAAATTATTGAACCAAATTGGTAGGCGGCGTTGCTCTTGCGGAGCCGTTGGTTTTCTAGTGGAAATTGTTAAATTTACATCAATTAACAGAAGTGTAAAAAATACACTTATAACCGTAAATACAATTTTCTTAGATAATCAAAGCGTTTACTATGTCCAAACCGTTTGCCCTTTTGCTTTTAATGCTGCTAATTACTGCTTCTATTTTGTGGGGCCAAACTGATGCTCCCAACTGGGAGAACCCCACCGTTTTTGGTGTCAATAAACTAGCCCCACACGCTCATTTTATCCCTTTTCAAAACCAAGCGGCGGCTCAAACGGGCGACCGTACTAACTCCGACCGCTTTCAATTGCTCAACGGAGCGTGGGACTTTACCATGATAACGAACCCTGACGATGCGCCCGCCGACTTTTTTGCGGTGGACTATCCGGCGAACGATTGGGACGAACTTGCCGTGCCTTCCAATTGGCAGTTATCGGGCTACGGGATGCCGATTTACGCCAACGTGTCGATGCCTTTTACCAGCAATCCACCCTTTGTGCCACACGAGGGCAACGAGACGGGTTTGTATCGACTAACGTTTGAAGTAGCGGAATCATGGACGGAGGACAAGGTGATAATTGCCTTCGAGGGCGTGCAGTCCGCTTTTTATTTGTGGGTCAACGGGCAGGAGGTAGGCTACAGCGAAGGCAGTATGACCACCGCCGAATTTGATATTACGAAGTATGTGACGGCGGGCGAAAATCTATTGGCGGTGAAAGTTATCCGTTGGTCGGACGGTAGTTATTTGGAAAACCAAGATTTTTGGCGATTGAGTGGCATTTACCGAGACGTTTATTTATTACGAAAACCTAGTACGCATCTGCTCGATTTTCAAGTGGTGACGGACTTGGACGAGAACTATAAAGACGCTGAATTACAATTGGAGATTGACTTACAAAACGAAGCGAAGCAGTACGATGGCGACCTAGAAATTCTGTTGTTAAATGCGAATGAAAAACCCGTTTTGCAAAAGACCACTCCTTTTCAAGAAGCACAACTCACCCTTAATTTTCCTATAAAAAATCCAGCGAAATGGTCGCCCGAAATACCTAATCTTTATACGCTACTGCTTACCGTAACTGCTACCGACGGCTCTACCGAAAGCATCCGTCACCGAGTGGGTTTTCGGGAAGTGGAACTGAAAAATGGACAGGTGTTTATCAACGGCCAATACGTATTATTCAAAGGGGTCAATCGACACGAATTTGACCCTTACAAAGGTCGAGCGATTGACGAAACCTCGATGCGTCGGGACATTGAGTTGATGAAACAGCATAATTTTAACGCCGTCCGTACCTCGCACTACCCCAATCAACCCCGTTGGTACGAACTCTGCGACGAATACGGCCTATTTGTGATGGACGAGGCCAACGTCGAATCGCACGATTTGTGGTTCAATTACAACCGCAGCCCCGTTAAATATCCCGAATGGCGGGAAAGTATCGTAGCAAGAGGGGGCGCTATGGCCGAACGGGACAAAAACTATTCGTCGGTCGTCTTTTGGTCGTTGGGCAACGAGGCAGGCTATGGCGAAAATATGGTGGCGATGTCTCAAGCCATCAAAGCCATAGACCAAAGCCATCGACCCGTTCACTACGAATCGAAAGATTTGGGGGCTGGCCTAAAAGAAATACAAGAAGGGGGGATACTCACTCGACTTCAAGGCGTTTATTCCTTATTGCAAAATTTTAGGAAGCCCGCCAACGAGGACATCGGTTCCACCATGTACCCAATGCCCGACGCTGCCGAAGCGCAAGCAAAAGCGGATTTGGAACGCCCTTACATCATTTGCGAATACGCCCACGCCCACGGCAATAGCACGGGACATTTTCAACATTTTTGGGACGACTTCGAAGAACATCCCAACATGCAAGGCGGCTTTATTTGGGATTGGGTGGACCAAGGACTCGTCAAAAAAGCGGAAGACGGTACGGAATTTTACGCCTACGGTGGCGACTTTGGAGACACCGTTGGTGATGCCGATTTTTGTCTCAACGGGCTCGTTTTTCCCAACCGACAACCGCAACCCGCTTTGCAAGAAGTAAAAAAAGTGCAGCAGTACGCCAAAATGAAATTGGAGGAAGGTAGCCAAAATAAGGTAATAGTAACCAATTGCTATTTTTTTCAAAATCTAAACTTTGCCGACTTGCAATGGACTTGGACGGCCGATGGTGCGTCCTTATCAACGGGTAACTTGCCCATTGCGGACTTGCCGCCCAACGAGTTGATGAGGCTGACCATTCCCGAAATGCCTAGCACTTTTGACCCTAGCAAAAACTATTATTTGACCCTTTCTTTATTGGTAAAAGACTCTCTTTCTTGGGCAGCAGCGGGGCACGAAGTAGCGTGGGAACAATTTCTAGTCCAAGCAAAAACAACTACCGATTCCTCTAAAGAAGGCGGCCTTCCCATCCAACAAACTGCCACCGACAATTTAATGACTTTTAGCAACGCTGCCTTTTCGGTTTCCCTAGATAAATCGACTGGCTTATTAAACGATTACGCTGCGGCGGACAATTTACTATTCCAAAAAGGCCCGCAACCCAACCTCTGGCGTGCCCCGACGGACAACGACCGAGGAACAGCGTTTGCCCCCTTCGGCGAGTTCCATGCAGCTACTTGGGAAAGCATGGGCTTGCGCACCTTGGAGAACCAAGTAACGGATTGCACCGTCGAACAAGTGGCCGATAACGAACAAAAAATACACATCAGCGGGACTTTGACGAACGAAAAAAGTACCTTCCCTTACACGACCACTTATATAATTTACGGGGATGGCGCCATTAAAACCGACTTCCAACTGGAAACCCCGAATCATTTTAGTGGCGTCGGAAAGCTGGCTTTTTACGGTGGAGCGATAGCTGTGCCCATCCTATTTTTACTCCTTTTTATGCTCTGGAGAACGGTGCAACGGCCTTGGTTGAAGGGTGTTCTGGTGTTCCTACCTGCCCTGTTGCTGTTGGTAGCTATTGGTGCTTTTGGCTACGGCATCAACGACTATTTTACCCAAAAGCCCTTGCCCAAAGTAGGCATGCAACTACAACTCCCCACGGCCAGTCATCAAGTAGAGTGGCTAGGAAGAGGACCGCACGAAAACTACTCTGACCGCAAATCGGGCGCCCAGATAGGGATTCACCAAAGCACCATTGATGACTTGCACGTTCCCTACATTCGCCCCCAAGAAAACGGCAATCGCAGCGATGTGCAATGGCTAACGGTAGCTGATACCGCTGGCTTGGGGCTGACCATTACGGGCAATAACCTCAACTTTTCGGCGCATCGCTACACCTTGGACAATTTGACCGAGGCGGCGCATACGACGGACTTAGAACCCGCCGATTTTGTGACTTTGAATATTGACCACCGCAATTCGGGCGTGGGTGGTTGCTCGTTCATGTATAATTTTATGGAAGAGTATTTGGTTACGGACGAGGCGTATGGTTATTCTTTTTGGTTGCGGCCAGATTTGTGAATGTGAATGTGGCCAAAAGTTTACTAAACTTTGAGAATTTAAGTACTCGGACAGAATTAGTTTATATTTTTAGACAGGATGGACATGATTCACAGGATTGTGATTATCAACACATTAAATCATATAAATCATGCAATTCTGTCTAATTTCTTCATTTAATTCTGTCCAATTACTTAGTAAACGTTTGGCCTTACTCCAAAAATAAATTATCTAGTACCAACGTACTTTGCACCAAGCCCAAACTGTGCATATTCTGCTCCAAACCGTAGGTAGTGATGAATATCATTTGGAGTTGCTTGCGTGTTTTAGTCGTTTCTTCAAAAGTCCACATTTTTCGGCGCAGCGTATCGGCGTATTCTTTAGAGATGGTGACTTCCTTATTGCTAAATTTGATTTCAAACACATTGATAACTCGGTCGTTTCGGTCGAGCAGTAGGTCAATTTGTGCGCCCTTTTCGGTAGCCGTTCCTTTTTTGTAAAAAGTGGAAGAAAGCGAATAGACGCCTCCAATGCTCAAGGCTTTTTTAATCTGTGGAATGTGTTTTAGGCAGATACTTTCAAAGGCGTAACCGCTCCACGTTTTATATTGGGGTGTTTGACTCAAATGCTGCCAAGTGCCGCTACCTTCGTGGACTTTATTTTCTATCCACTGCAAATAAAATAGGGAATATTCGTCCGTCAGGCGGAATAATTTGTCTTTCTTTTTTTTGCCAAAAGGGTAATAAGAAGTGATGAACCCCGATTGTTCCAACTCTTCCAACACTCGGCTGGTATTGCCGTTTTCGGGCAGTTGGCTCAATTTAACTATTCTTTTTCGAGTAAGTCCTTGATTACTCGTGGCGAGGGTGCGGATAACGGCGACGTGTTTTTCGGCGTTCTCGAATAGAGAAGCAAACATTTGAGGAAACTCCCTTTTTAATAAACCAGTATCAGAAAAGCAGAGGTCATCAATATTTTGCACTACGCTTTTGTTTCCTTTTACCTCCTTCAAATAATGGGGAATCCCCCCCAATGCCATGTACAATTCTACAATTTGGTAATTGGTGAAATTGAAGTATTGATTGGTCAGGTAGGCTTTCGTTTCCGCCAGAGAAAATGGTTTTAAGAAGATACGTTTGGTAATTCTGTTGTAAAGCCCCCCTGTATTATTGACAATTTTCTGAATCATCCAAGAGGCCGAAGAACCACACAGTACCACAACCACATTTTTATTGACCGCCCAACTGTTCCAAAAGAATTCCATACCTGTAAGAAACCGAGATTTTTTGCCCGCTAACCAAGGTAGTTCGTCAAAGAAAATAACTTTTTTTTCGTTGGTCTGCGCCAATTTTTTGTCTAGTAAAAGCGTCAACAACTGAAAGGCTCTAAGCCAAGAAGTAGCTGACTCCAAAGGAAGACCACTGTCGTTAAATTGGTTAAGTGTAAAATTGAAATGCTCCAGTTGTTCTTCGTTGGTGATATTCGGTAAGCCCGTAATTTGGAATATGGTTTCTTTTTCGTAAATAGTCTTAATCAAAAAAGTCTTCTCCACACGTCACCGTCCAATCACCGCAACCATCTCGGCCTCATGCGATTGTAGCGCCTCCCGTAAAATTTCCTTTTCCTGTTTTCGACCAATAAATTGCTGTTTCATTTAGTAAAAATAGCGAAATCCTTATAAAAAAGTATAGATTTCGCCAGTAATAACTTAGTGTAAATGACGAAATGTATGCTTTAACAAATATATTTCGCTACAAATAAGAAGTTATTAATGGCGAAATGTGTATTTTTAAACGTAGATTTCGCTAAAAAAGCGTTTTTTCGTTACTTAAATGAAATACCACCTAAAAAATAGAAAATCCAGCAGGCAAATCCACTAATTCCTGCTTCACCAATGATTCGATTTCGGAAACGATATTTAAGTAGGCACCACCAAAGGATTGATTGGCTTGTTGCAAAATTTCCATTTGCTGCTTGACCCAATCTGAACTGGGTGCTTGGTTATTTTTTAACTGATTGATGGCCTCTATGCCGATAGTAGCAATCTTGGCTAAGTTTTCCGAATGTTGCTGGATGGCGGTCAATTTAGACGAACGAGCCAACTCGTTTTTCAACCGTTCGTGATTATTTTGCCAACGTTTCAGTCGTTCTAACAAATATTTTTCAGAAAGGGCATCTTTCTTTTCCAAATAGGATTTAACCGCCGCCCGAAACTGCCATTTTTCTTTCGTGTCCACAAAAATAACATCAGAGATTTGGGATAGTGGCGCGGTAAATTTATCCGAGTTAGTAGGATTGCCTTTGTGCATGAATAACCTTTTGTATCCTTTGATGGGGGTCAAAACGTCCGTCAGCGTTTTTAATTCATAAAAATTATTGGGCGAAATGCTTCGTAAACTTCTTTCGTAGTTAGCTGCGTGTTGCAAGCCCTGTTCGTCTAATTGCGCACTAATTACAAACAATCTTCTGTACATATCATCCACGTCGTTGATGGTAGCGGGCGACCATAATCTTTCGGCAATGGCTGCTGTTCTCGGCCAAATGCGGGTTTCGATATTGGTTTTGTCGGCAATCTCCGTCCATTGAGTGGCTTCCCCGCCTCGCAAAAATTTAGCGGTAGAAGCAGGTAAATCAGCAGGAATATCTGGATTATTATAGTGAATGTAGGCGGGGAAGAACAGGTCAATGTAAAAACCTCTGGACACCAAAACGTTGGTTTCGTTGTCGAGGGCTTTGTTGAGGTAGGTCGGGTTTTGCCACATTTGTATGGTACTTCCTTTGGATAAATCTTTGGAAAACGCCTCTTCCCAAACGACCATTTGTTTGTAGTGCTTGGTTAGAATTTTTTCCATTCGCCCCACAAAATAGGCTTGCAAAGCGTGCGTATCTTCGATATTATTGGCTTTCATAAAAGCAGCAATAGACGGATTGTTGCGCCACACTACACCATTATTTTCGTCGGCCCCAATGTGGATGTATTTAGTAGGAAAAAGAGCGGCCATTTCTTCCATCAGCTGGTCCATAAACTCGTAAGTATAGTCTTTAGATGGGTCGATGGCGGGAATTGGTAGGGTTTGGAACATTTCCGCAAACTTTTGCGGGTTTATCTCTTTCATATCGCTAAGTAGCCCAAATAAATCGAAGTTAGCCGCATTTGAAGAACTTGCCAATTGCAGATACCCCAAAAACCAACTTTTTGAATGTCCAGGCACGTCGAATTCGGGTACGACCGTAATGCCTCTGTCCGCTGCGAAAGCAATCAACTCTTTTATTTCATTTTGGGTCAAATAACCCCCATTCGACCCTTTTTCGTGCAATGCTGGAAATACTTTGGATTCGATATTAAACCCTTCGTGGTCGGTTAAGTGAAGATGGAGAACGTTCATTTTGACGGTCGCCATGGCTTCAATATTGCGCTTGATGACTTCGGCGGGAATAAAATGTCTAGCGACATCAATCATTAGTCCTCTCCACGCAAAACGAGGGGCATCTGCTATCGTTATTCCTGGGAAATAATATGCGCCTTGCTCGTCTTTCGTTAATAATTGTCGAAGTGTTTGTAAACCGTGCAAAGCACCTATGGTGGTAGGCGCCTTTAGCATGATTTGCTTATTATTCACTGTCAGCGTATATGACTCATCTATACCGATATATGGCTGGGCAACCTCTTCAAAATCAATTTGTAGGGTCGCAATTGGATTTTTATCGTTCGACTGGTGGAGCTTTTTGGCGAGAGAAATCCCCATTTTTTGACTCAAATTTGTTAGGAATCTATCGACCGCTTTGCGCAAAATCGGGTCTGCTTGGTTAGATTGAATGGCTACCGAAAAATTGGGGGTCAATGCCAAACGCTGTGTGCCCACTTCTAATTTTTGCGGAACGGGCATCAGATTAAGCGTCGAACTAACTTGTGCCGTTGCTGGTACGGCAAAAAGTAGGGCTACGGCGAATAGTAGTTTATTAAAAAGCATATCTTTCGATTTCAAAATTGTTGATTATTTAGTGGTTGATGATATAGGTATTTAGGTTTAATTATCTCCGAAATGCAACCCATAACCGTACTCGTACAAAGGATTTTCCGAATCGTAAGGCACATCCTCCAACTGCTTTTCGACCGCCTCCACCGACGAAGGAATTTCCACGGGTAGTTTTCCCGATGGATTAAATTTTCCATAAACGAGTTCTAAAATAATCTCGTCCTGACATTCAAAATCGGCGATGACGGCTCGGCTGGCGGCGTTGATGTCGGAAACGACGGGCGGACGAGTGATGGTCAGCACGGTGACGGTAGGTTTATTTTGCATTCTAGCCAGTATTTTGGCCTTTTCTTCGGCGGGAAAGTCCAATCGACCTTGGGGAAATAAAGCCTCCAAAATATTGTCTCCGATGGCGGGGCTAGAAGGCGTTTGCAGTTTTTGCACAATCACGTCCGCCTCGTCGATGTCGTCCACAATTTGCGGAAATTGGGTACTCAAATTCTTCTGGGTCATACCCACTACAAAAACTTTTTTGTCGGCAGCGAGTGGCAGAAAGTTGGCTTCATTTTTGAGCAAAACCATGGATTTTCGTTGTGCTTGCTTGCCCTTTTCTACGAAAGTGGGGCTGCCCACTAAGTCCAATTTGTCCAAATCAACGTATGGATTATCAAATAAACCCAAGCGAAACTTATCCCGCAGCACTCGGCGTACCGAAAGGTTCAAGCGTTCTTCGGATAAACGCCCTTCTTCCACCAATTCGATGATTAAATCAGTGCCGTATTCGCCGCCGAATAAATCGCAGCCCGCCTCCAAAGATTTTAAGATGCGTTCCTTTTCGGACAAATGCTCCACGCCCCAAGCAGAGGCCTCTTTGACAAACAAATCGGAAATAATACCCCAGTCGGTGGCCACAATCCCATCGAAACCTAACGAATCTCGCAGCAAGCCTTGAATCATTTCTTTGTTAAACCCGAAACCAACGGCTTCTTTGGATTGGCCTTTCGGAATACCGTAGTAGGGCATCACTTGGGCGGCGTTGGCGGCAAACGCTCCTTCGGTAAAAGGGATTAAGTGATAGTCAAATTTATCGCCAGGATAGACTTGCCCTTTGCCACTCGCAAAATGCGCATCCAAACCATCTTCTTGGGGACCACCCCCCGAAAAGTGCTTTACTTGACAAGCGACGCTTGTTGGTCCCAACGTATCTCCTTGGAAACCTAAAATATACGCCTTGGTCATTTGGGCACTCAAAGCTGCATCTTCGCCAAAAGTGCCGTTGATTCTCGCCCAGCGGGGTTCGGTCGCTAAATCTGCCATGGGATGTTGCGCCATGCGGATGCCCACGGCCACGTACTCTTGTCGGGCAATGTCGCCAAACTCGTGTACCAAAGCCGAATCTCTGGTAGCCGCCAATCCCAAGGGAGAAGGCCAAATAGAGACCCAAGTTGCCTCGGCACTAGCCCCGGGCATCGCCATCGTCCCATGCCGTGGGTCGGACAGTAGCACCATAGGAATCCCCAAGCGGGTTCGTTCGGCGAGTTGTTGTAAATTATTATTCCAAGTGGCGAACACCTTAGCCGAAGCACCGCCTAAATTTTGTACTTGGGTAATTTTTTTCTTTAAAATGGTTGCCGAAGTCGTTTCCGACAAAAAGGAAAAAGGGTCGTCCAAAGTGGGGCGTTCGCACAGCGACCCGTCGCCGTTCATCCCCAAAAAATTGGCGAACAGCGTACCCGCTTTTTCCGCTACATTCATTTGACCAATCAAGTCCGCAATTCTCGCCTCTTGGTCAGCGCGCACGTCTTCGTAAATATCGAGTTGACCGTTTTTATTCAAGTCTCGAAAGGTGTGCCCCTCGATGGTTAAAGTGGGTGCAGGGTCACCCGCCAGTTTCATGTTCTGGTAGGAAGTCCATCGCCATTTGATTTGAAAAAATAGTAACACGAGTAGTAGCAATCCTAATAAAACACCCAAAAAGAAACCGATAAACTTGAAGACCTTTTTCATGTTGAAATCTATTATTGTATTAAATCGACACAATGATAGAAAAATTTTTTCATTTTTTCAAATTGACACAATAATATTGTCCTCGTATATTTGCGGTATGGAGCAGCAAGAACCACAAAGGAATTGGATGGAGCATCTGCAAGCGAATGCCTTGCCACATAATGCGATTGATTGCGTGATTTTGGGGTATCAAAATGAACAATTAAAAGTACTTTTATTGAAATGGAAGTTTGAAGACTTGTGGTGCTTACCAGGTGGTTATATCTACCAAACCGAAAATTTTGACGAAGCGGCGCATCGCATTTTGGCCGAACGAACGGGGTTGACCTCCATTTATCTAAAACAGTTTTACACCTTCGGGCAACTGGAAAGAAGTCAGTATTATCGCCCCGAACAAGTGGCCTTATTAAAAAAAATCTTAGCGCAAATTCCTCTCGAAGGGCAAGATTGGGATGTCGATTGGTTTACGAAACGCTTCGTTTCTACGGGTTATTTTGCTTTGGTAGATATTGAACAAACAACGGCGCAACCCGATTTTTTGAGCGAAAGATGTGCGTGGTGTTCCGTTGAGGAAGTCCCTTCGCTCTTGGCCGACCACAACAAAATTCTTCAAAAAGCCCTCGAACAGTTACGCATTCAGCTGAATTATTTGCCCGTTGGCATTTCTCTTTTACCTACAAAATTTACCATGAAAGATTTGCAAAAACTGTACGAATCTATCCTAGGCGTTTCGCTACAACGCAGTAACTTCCAACGGAAAATATTAAAATTAGGCATGCTTGTTCGGCACGAAAAACAGATGACGGGAGCGGCACACAAAGCGCCTTATTTATACAGTTTTGATAAAGAAAAATATGCGGCCTTGGTGGAACGGGGGATTGGATTTTCTTTTTAATGAACGGGTTTAGACCCATATCCCAAATACCTTCTTCCCCGTAACGGTCATCTCCTCCGATTTATATTCTTTCTCTTTTCTATCGTCAAAAATTACTAAAAAACCTTCATCGACACCGTGAATATCAAGGCAGTCCGCTAATTGCAGCAAGCCTTTTTCGTGGTATTTTTGACCGTACCACTTTTTGAGTTGGATGATGTAGCGATGTTGGAGGTAGGTAACTACTATATCAAGGCGTTTTTCTAGTTACTATCGCCCAATTACCTTCACATAGTGACACCCGCGCGTTACGGATAATCGAAATCGGGTATTTTGCAATTGATTTTTCCCATCCACCTCTTTAATCTCCCAAAAAGTAATAGCCCCTTTCCGTTCCGTAAAGTCCAAATAATCAAAGCTAGTCACCGCTAACATATCTCCATCTTCGTCGAACGTAATGCCTTCTGGTAAGACACCATCCCACGATTTAGTATCTAGCAACTGGAATTGACCGTTCGTTTCGTCAAATTGCAACAAAGAAATAGAAGCGGATTGCCCAAAAAGAGGAAAATCCATCGGCATAAAGGTCGTTCCCATATTGGAAACGGCAATGAGTTGTCCGTTAGGACTGATGGCAAAACCTTCGGGACTGATACCGACCGCCTGCCGTCCGACAAGTTGGTGCTGTCCCGTTGCCGAAAACTTTACCGACAGTAAAGCCCCTTGCTTATCGTAGCCCTCATTCCATTGCAAGTCGGGAACGAGGTAGTACTGACCATTTTTAGAAAATTGCCCTGCTCCAATGTAGCCGCCAAGGGATAATTGGTCACCATTGGTAGTCATGCCTTCCGCCGTATGTCGATAAAATTGCAGCGTCATAGCGGGTTCGATGGTCACCGCAAAATCTTGCCCGTTGGGATGCCAGTTGCCGTGGGTAATTACGTTTGCTGGGTCGCCTAAAGCCAACTTTTTGATGAGACCAAACTGACCGTTTTGCCACGGAATGATGTTAATTTCGTAGAAACAACTTTCGACGATGGTGAGGTCTTGTAATTCGATGTGTCGGTGTTGGTCGTCGAGTAAGGCTTGTGGTAATTTTAGCATTGATTTTTTTCTTACTAACCATCAATAGCCACGGATTGTTGAACTGCTTACTCGATGTGATTATATTTTACTAGCAATCTCACGCTTCTCCCTTTTTCCGAATCGCATCCCGAATCTTAGAAGCGCTCTCGTAGTCTTCCTTGGCCAGTACTTGCTTCAGCAGTCGCTCCAATTCCTCTAACGAATAATCGGATAATTGACCCCGTTTGTTGGTAAAGGCTTTGCTTGGACTATCCAGAATGATGCCCGCTGCATCCAATACTTCTTCGGTTGTATAAATAGGACATCCGAAACGGACGGCCAGAGCAATCGCATCCGAAGAGCGGGCATCGACTTGTATGGGCGTATTGTCCGATTTAGTGCCCATTAACGTCGCGTGAAAAGTGCCCTTGACTATTTTGGTAATAATTACTTCTTGGAGGGTAGCGCCTAAAGCATTTAAAGTAGTTTTAAACAAATCGTGGGTCATCGGTCGATTGGGTTGCATCTTTTCTAAGGCAATCGCAATCGCTTGGGCTTCGAATCCGCCAATAATAATAGGTAAGCGACGGAAGCCACCTTGCTCTTCTAAGATGAGCGCAAAATTTCCTTTTTGGGATTCACTGTTCGCCAATGCGATGATATTTAATTCAACTTTCTTCATTCAAAGCAATATCCTGTTTGATAAAATGGCACAATTCTTCTACGTCGTCAAATGGCGCAACTACCTGGTTGTCGTGCAGTAGTTTGAATAATCTTTGTCCTTCCACTTCTACGGTGTATCCCTTTTCCAAATGAACTATTTTTCCATCGTGGTTTTCTACGGGTAGGTCGAAATGATTGCAAGCAAACAGCAACAATTCTTTTGGGTTGTAGGCTTCCATGTTTAGGTATTAAGTAACTGTTCTAGTTTTTAACAAGCCTCTTTGAAAGGGCTAAAAATCAAAAATCAAAGTTCAAAAACCCGCCCGCCCGTGCATTCGGGCAGGTCATATATCTTAAATAGGTCTAACACCAACTACAAATTATCCACCATCACGTACGCCCCGTACCCAATACAAAGCAGCGAAGATAACAATATTAAGCCAGTTTGTAAGTATTGATTATTGGCGATTCGTTTGGAAAAGGGAAGGCTGAACAATCCAGCCGCTACTAACATTCCAACAATAGAACCCACACCAAAGATAAATAAATAGAGCAAACTATTGAAACTGGTTTGAATCTCGCTCATGACCAGCAGTATCATGGCGCCACTTCCCGCTACACCGTGAATCAATCCAACGCCGTAGGCTAAATGGTGCGTCTGACTTTCGTCCACTTGATTTTTGTGGGTAAAATACTGATACAGTCTAAACACGCCCAAGATAATGAGCATCAGTCCAACGCCTGCCTCAAAATAGCCAAAATAATTGTTAAGGAAAGTTGCTTTTCCTACAATCATAATTAAGCCGATGAGGAAAATGGTCGAAGTATGTCCCATCCCCCAATAAATGCCGTCTTTGACCGCTAGTTGGAGTTTGTTTCTTTTGGTGACAATATTGCTGACGGCTACCAAATGGTCCGCCTCGAAGGCGTGTCCGAAGCCGACGATGGCGGCAAAAAGTAAAGGGAAAGAGGTTTCCATATTAACAGTTCAAATGATTAATGACGACTCGGTGATTGCCCGTATCGGCCGCCACCATGATATTATTTTCAATACAGATTTGGAAGGGCCAATAAAGGCTGCCTTCGGTACTCCATATCGTGTTTTTGTTTTCGCTTCCCGTCGTAAAATTATCTTGTCCTAACAAACTATCGGCAGGTTGATTGTGCTGTTGAGGAATTTGGTTGAACCATAAAATTCGACTGCTGCCCGTATCGGCCACGAAAATTCCGTTTTTATAAAAGCAAGTATCGTAGCACCAATTCAAGGTGTTGGCTTTCGGAAACCAACCGTATTGATTTTGTCCGTTTCCTTCGAAAGAGGCCTGACCAATAATAACGTCAGCGGGCTGCTTCTCGGCGGTCGTCCAATCGTGCCATAGCAAGACCCGATAATACTGCGTATCGGTCACAGATAGCTGACCGTTAGGACTGACTTTGACCGAATAGGGCCAAATTGGTTCCGTATTTTCGTAGTCTCGTTCGGTAAAGTTGGGTTTGCCAATGACCTTATCGGCAGCGGTAAAGTTATTGGATGGAATGGTTTTGTAGTATAATACTCGACGATTGCCCGTATCTGCTATCCACAACTGTTTTCCATCGGAAAATACGCCGTAGGGCCAGTTAAGGGTCTGGGCATTAGGAGCAGCACCCACGCCTTTGACATTAGGTTCGTTATGTTGAAAATCGGGCTGTCCAACTACGACATCGGCGGGTTGCCCATCTTCGGTGGGCATCGACCACCAAATCAACACGCGGTGGTTCCACGCATCCGCCAAAATCAGTTTTTGACCGTCTGACCAAATGCCCGAGGGATAGAATAGGGTAGAGGCGTTGACTTTTCCCTCAGCGTTGCGTCCCGTTGCCGCTTTAGCGACTTGACCTAGCACCACATCGGGTTTTTGAAACTCGGAGGTGGGCAGTTTATGCCAAATAAATAGGCGATTCTGCGCCGTATCGGCTACAAACAATTGATTATTGACCAAAAATACGCCTCGTGGGGCTAGTAAAGGGCTCTCTTCGGCTCCTTTGAAGATTTGCGTCTGGGTCGTTATTTTTTGTAAAGTGGCTAGTTCTTCCAATGCTTTATGTTTTTGTTGGTACTACTTAGTATTTTTTTACCATAAAGGGATAGAGTTCATAAAGCACACAAAGTTCTTTTTCGAGCGCAGATTTGACAAACGCATTTGTGAAAAGAGGTCTGTACTAAATGGATTCCCTTTCGTTGAGTCCTTACTTTTTGTGAATTTCCTTGTTACGATTTACTCTAAAATCTGACTTCTGACAGTCCGAATGGACGGTCTGACTTCTGACTTCTTTTCTATTAGTTGCCAAACTCTAATCGTTTCTTTTCCAAATCTTGAATTTTCAAGTGCATAACGATGGCAATAGATTTTGCTCTTTGTTTGGCGGTCTCCGCTTTTTTTCCAGCAAATAATTCATCTACCGTTTCGTTAAAAAGGGCTAGCCACTGGTCAAAGTGCACTTTTTCTAAACGATGCTGATTGAAATGCAGGTCGAGGTGAATGTCCATCAAATCTCGCTTGTACGCTCCCGTGTAAAACAACGCATTTTCCCAAAAATCGTAGAGGTGGGGGAGGTGCTGGTCTAGCTTGATTTTGACCACCTCGGTGAAAATATACCCTAATTGCTCGTCCGCCAACATCTTTTTGTAGAATGCGTTGACGAGCGTTCGAATGTCTGTCCTGTTTTTTATGTCGTCTTTCATGGTTTCGAAGATGGTCAGCAAATTCTCGGTAGCTGTTCCCCCACCAGCATATTGACTACTCTTTTGCCCCCAATGGCACTCGTTAAAATAACCTGCCGAGGATGCGCCTCTACGACTTCGCCGATAATGGCCGCATGATGGCAGTTATTAAACGTTCGAAGTTTATTCACTAAATCCTCTGCAATATTAGCCGCCACTACGGTCATGAAAACCCCTTCGTTAGCTACGTATAAGGGGTCTAAACCTAAAATTTCGCAAGCGCCTTTTACTTGATTGTCCACAGGAATTTGGGCGTGAGCAATGTCAATACCAACCTTTGCGTCTCTCGCAATTTCGTTCAAAACGGTGGCGACGCCGCCCCTGGTTGGGTCTTTTAGCAAATGAATATTGTGTCCAAATTCGTCCAACAAATGTTTGACGGAATGATTTAAGGGGCGACTATCGCTTTCAATGGTGGTTTCAAATTCCAGCCCTTCCCTTACGGACATAATAGCAATACCGTGGGTAGCGATGTTGTCGCTCACAATAATTTTATCACCAATGTTGACTTGACCGATACCGATATTGGCTTTTTTGTGGATTTGGCCGATACCCGTAGTATTGACAAAAATTTTATCCCCTTTTCCTTTTTCGACCACTTTGGTATCTCCCGTTACTACTTTCACGCCTGCTTGCTCACAAGCGAATTTGATAGCGACCAAAATTTCCCAGAACTCCGTCATTTTCAGTCCCTCTTCGATAATGAAACTCAAGGATAGATATTGGGGAATAGCGCCGCACATGGCCAAATCGTTGACTGTACCGTTGACGGCCAATTCGCCAATGTTTCCACCGGGGAAAAAGATAGGCGAAATGACAAAGCTGTCGGTCGTGAAGGCCGTTTTACCCGTTAGGTTGAGCATAGCTCCGTCGTGTCGTTCGTCTAATAGGTCATTTTGTAGCAGTTTGAAAACGCCCGTATCGAGTAAACGATTGGTCAAAATACCGCCGCTGCCGTGTCCTAACGTAATGACCTCAATATCCAGTTTGGGCATGGGGCAGGACAACTGCATTTTTATCTTTTTTTCCTTAATTGTATCTACCATTAGATTTTATTCGGTTTACGGTACACGGCAAACGGTACACGGTCTGCCTTAAAAAATTAGAAAAAACATTAAACTTTATTCTAAATGGTTTAGTGGTTCCAGTACTCGAAGTGCTGGAACCACTTTTCTTACGAAAAACCTTAAAATAAACACTGTCATTGCGTTTAAAACTAAACACCGACGGTTTCTTCTACTCGATTCAGCATATCCGAAAAGTGGTAATAAGCCGCACAAGCGCCTTCCGAACTCACCATAGGAGCGCCCAACGGCATTTCAGGCTTACATTTATTACCAAAATTGGGGCATTCAAAGGGTTTTTTAATACCCTTCATAATTGCTCCCGCAATACACGCTTCATTTTCGGGCACTTCGGGAATATTGACGTTAAACTTACGCTTCGCATCGTAATGGGCATATTGGTCTTTTACTTCGTAGCCGCTCGACGGAATCACGTCCATTCCCCGCCACATCCTGTTCGTCACTTCGAATACTTCGTAAATAATGTCCATTGCTCTTTCGTTGCCTCGCTCTTTGACCATTCTTGCGTACTGGTTTTCCAGCTTCGTTTCTCCTTTTTCCAATTGCTTTAAAGTCATTAGAATTCCCTGCAACAAGTCGATGGGTTCGAATCCCGTGATGACAATCGGGACTTTAAATCGTTTTACTAGTGGATAGTATTCTTGCATCCCCATGATGGTACAAACGTGGCCCGCCGCTAGAAAACCCTGTACGACGGATTCTTCGTCGCTCATCAACGCTTCGATGGCGGGGGGAACGAGTACGTGGGAAGCCAAAATGGAATAATTGTTCAGCTTGGCTCGATGCGCATGAATGACCGATAAGGCATTAGCGGGGGCGGTGGTCTCAAAACCGACGGCAAAAAAGACGACTTGTCGGTCGGGGTTTTGCTCGGCAATTTTTACCGCTTCCAATGGAGAATACAGAATGCGAATATCGGCGCCGTTGGCTTTGGATTCTAATAGACTTCTTTCGGAACCGGGTACGCGCAGCATATCACCGTAGGAACAAAGAATAACATTTTTTTCTTCGGCCAAGTACACCGCTTTGTCAATTAAGTTCAAGGGCGTGACGCAGACGGGGCAGCCCGGGCCGTGTACCATATTGACTTCTTTGGGTAACATATTCAAGATGCCATTTTTGACTAAGCTGTGGGTCTGACCACCGCAGACCTCCATGATGGTCCAAGGTTGGGTGACGGTTTTGTGGATTTCGTCGATGTAGCGTTTGGCGAGTTCGGGGTCTCGGTATTCTGTTAGGTATTTCATGACTGAATTTGTTTTGGTGGAGGAAGAAAGTGTTCTTATGGGATAGGCTTTTTGACGCTGAGGAACGCTGCTTCGGTTATGTTTTTGTTATGTTTTCTACTCTAACGTGTTCAAGGTGAAAGTAGGAAAACATAATTAGACACATAAAGACAATAGTGTCCTTTATCATGTTCGTATGGAGCGTCAAAAAGGATACGTTAAAAACATCAAGAATAATCCGCCTTGTTGGGCAAAAACTCCGTGATATTCAACTCCTCCGCCACTTCGCCCATTTCTTCCAGATACTGAAAAGTCCGTTTGGCCTCAGCTTCATCGACCACACTAATGGCCACGCCAACGTGAACTAATACATAGTCGTCTTCTTTGGCCTGTGGCACCATTTCCAAACTAGCTTCTTTGATAATGCCACCAAAAGAGACTTTGGCCATCCGTACCAAACCATCGTATTTAGATTCGATAGATTTTATTTTTCCGGGAATTGCTAGACACATTTTTTTTAACGGTTAGCGGTTAACGGTGCACGGTTGACGGTTAGGTCAATCTCGTTTGCCGATAAACCTTTGTTTATAATTGTAGTTGTAGCTACTTACCACTTGTTTTTTTTACCACAAAGGTATGGAGTACACAAAGTTTTTTTCGAGCGCAGCTTTGACTTATTGCTCGGTCAAATCATTACTTAATTTTGGTCAATTTGCTCTTTTAAATTTGAAGATGAACAAACTGCGCTCGAAAAACTGTATGGACTTTGTGTGCTTTGTGGTAAAAATTCATCGTCCTAAGTAGTTCCTCATACTTCTAAAAATGCTGAGGACTTTGTATCCTTTGCTTTTTCTTTTAATCGTTCTATTTGGTGGCAAACTAATTGTCCAAAAGAGATATTTTCATCGTTCGGAGATAGTTGCTGGTGAAAATACAGCGTAAACTCTTTTGCTAAGTAGTGTTGGAGTAAATCGACCAAAAGGCCATTTTGAAAAACCCCTCCACTGAAAGCAATTTGTTGGATTTTCAGATTATTGGCGACTGTGCTGACCAATTGGACTAGCGAAAACTGGAACTTAGCGGCGATATAATCTTTGGCTACTCCTTTTTTTAAATCATTGACAACTCCCACCAACAGCATTTTAGTCGGAACTGCCCCTTTTAGTAGCTGATTATCAAAATAATCACTTGAAAAGTGCAATCCATTTTTTTTAAAATAGCTAGTAGCTAGTTGTTCCAATTGCATAGCCGCTTCTCCTTCGTAGGTTTGCTTATCTAATATACCCAAAAGACTGGCAACGGCATCAAATAGTCGTCCGACGCTGGACGTTTTCAGCGGATTTTTTTTAGCTAATAGCTTGGTATAAATCGACCATTCGGTTTTGGTAAATTTTTCTTTTAGAAAATCCGCTATTCCACCAATGCCCCAGCAGGCAGATAAAGCCGAAATTCTAGGTTCCTTCGGCATTTTATCGCCCAAAATAAAATCGAAGTAATCAAAATAATACCTGCGTTGAAAATTGTGATTGTCGTAGGTGAAAAATTCTCCTCCCCAAATTTGCCCGTCGTCACCCAAACCCGTTCCGTCCCAAATCACGCCTAAAATGGGTTTGTTAACATCTACTAAGTTATTTTCCCCTAAAACGGCTCCGAAATGGGCAATATGATGTTGTATGCGATGAATAGGAATAGTCAATTCTTTGGATAATTGCTCGCCGAATAGCGTCGCCGCATATTCGGGATGCTTGTCCGTTAGAATGATTTCGGGTTGCGTTTCAAACAACTGAAAAAAATGCCGTACGGTATGTCGATAACTTTGCTCGGTATCAAAATGTCCCAAATCACCCAAATATTGACTAATGTACGTATTGTTTTGGTGCAACAAACTAAAGGTACTTTTTAGCATAGCCCCCGTTGCGAGTATAGTTTGGCTGGGTAATTTTAAATCAGCATTGATATACGTTGGCGCTAAGCCTCTCGACCGACGAAGGAGAATTTTTTGCTGCGTAAAAGTTGAAAATTTGAGGACGCTGTCGTCTTGTGGCACCACGATTGGGCGATTATTGGTAACTACGAAATCAGCTATTTGCATTAGTTCGACCGCCGCTTTTTCATCTTTATAAACTATCGGCGATTGGCTAATATTTCCACTGGTGGCCGCAATGGGGCGTTGGAATTTTTTTAGTAATAAATCGAATAGAGGTGTGTAGGGTAGCATCACTCCGACTTGATTGAGATTGGGCGCCAAGCTAGTAGCTAACCTTGAGGGAGTTTCAGCTTTAGTATCCAAAAGGACGATGGGGGAAATAATACTTGCTAGTGACTTCGCTTCAGAGGCGTTTACAATTAAGTCATTTTTTACCTGTTCCAAATCAGGATACATCAATGCAAGTGGCTTGCTAGGCCGGTATTTACGTTCTCGTAATAATTGAATCGCTTGTTCATTTCGAGCATCACAAGTCAAGAGATAACCGCCAATCCCTTTGATAGCTACTATTTTTCCAGTTTGCCAATACCGACAAATAGCATTTAACATTTCCTTTTGCGGAAGCGAAATGTAATGCTGTTGTTTATCGAAAATAGCCAACTGAACCCCACAATTTCCACAGGAATTTGTCTGCGAATAGTAGCGACGGTCAGTTGGTAAATTGTATTCTGTGCGGCAGCGTGGACACATCGGAAAGGACTGCATGGTTGTCCTTTCTCGGTCGTACGGTAGCTTTTCAACAATAGAATACCTCGGGCCGCAATTCGTACAAGTCGTAAAAGCGTATTGATGGCGCTGATTGCTTTCCGAATGAATATCCGTTTGACAATCTTTGCACAGACCAAAATCGGGCGTCAACAAGAGGTTAGCTTTCCCCGATTGGTCGCTGTGAATAATCTGAAAATTATCAAAGAACTTTTGTTTGTTTATGGTTATTTTATGTTGGGTAATCTGCGACAATTCGGGGGCTTGGTTAATGATGGTCTCATAAAAAGCCATTGCTTTTTGTTCCGTGGCATTAATTTCAATATGCACCCCGTCAACGGTGTTATTTACCCAACCATTTAGTTTAAATTCGTTGGCCAATACGTACACGAAGGGCCGAAAACCAACGCCCTGCACCTGTCCTTCAATGTGAATATGCCACGTTTGCATTTGTTTGGCTGATTTTGCGGACTAACAATGAATCAACTCGCAACTGCCACTGCTGCCGCTTGCTTTTCCGCCACTTTTTCCAGCAACCAATCACACCAAGCATCGACGCCTAGGCCTTTAATCGTCGATAATTCTATCACTTTGATATCTGGATTGATGTCTCTTGCATCTTGCACCACCGCATCTACGGAAAAAGGCAAGTAGGGTAGAAGGTCCACTTTCGAAACTAGCATTAGTTCGCTAGTCAAGAACATTCGAGGATATTTTTTGGGCTTATCATCTCCCTCGGTAGTGGCAATAAAAGTGACTCGATAGTCTTCGCCCAAGTCGAAAGAAGCGGGACAGACCAAATTACCGACGTTTTCGACAATCAATAATTCTACGCCGTCTAAATCCAAATTCTCCATCCCTTGCCAAACCATTTGCGCCTCCAAGTGACATATTCCGCCCGTGACGATTTGTAGGGCATCGGCACCCACGTCTCGCAAGCGGTCGGCATCCCGCTCCGTTTCTAGGTCGCCCACCAAGATTTTCATTTTTACTTTATCGCCGATTCTCCGAGCGGTTTCTTGCAGTAAGGTAGTTTTACCACTGCCCGCCGAGGAAGTGATATTTATCATTAAAATATTGCGCTCTTTCATTTGCTGCCGAATGCTTTCGGCCACGAAATCGTTGGCTTTCAGCAAGTGCATAGTGGTGTTATCGCAGGTAACGGTTCCTCTAGCCGCTTTGGTTGATTTGGCTACTTTTTGCATAACTATTTCTAAGTTCTAAACAATTCTAACAATTAATTTTCAACTAAGTTAGGACAAAAAAAAACAATAGAAAAGAAATTCTATTGTTTAGAAAATATTTTCTAAAATATGGATAGGTCTTGTTTAAAGTTTGGTTTTTGAAGGTTCAACAAAGTGCTATTATTTCGCATTTTCTCCGCCATCTGTTGCATCCGTTGAATGGTTTTGGACCGTTTTAAGATAGGATATTGAAAATCGTAGGCTTCTTGCAAAAAAGTTTTTCGTTCTTGTTTCGTACAATCCCATTGCAGAAGCATAGCGTCCAAAAATTCCAGATTATTGAGAATAACCAATTCTAAAATACTGGCATAGTCACGTTGGTTACGGTTAGTGGGTTTGTCCGCATTTTGTAGTCGCCATTCTTTGGAGGTATTTCCAAACACTATTTTATTTAACATATCAACTTCGGAAGCAAAGGGTAAGCGACTTTTGTAAGGTTGCGGGTGCGTCAATAAACGTTCATCTACTTGGCTCAAAATAGCAGCCACTAACAATGAATGATTGCCAGCGGTTAAATTACGTTTACTGTGAAAAGGGTCACCTAAGCGGAGATATTCTTCCTTTTTGAGTCGTTCAAACTCTTCTACCATATATAGGTAAAAGTCGGCGTTGACCCAAGTAGCAAAATGAAAAGCGATATTTTGTGGGCAAACGTCCCACCATATTTTCCACGCACTACTTTAATACCTTGAGCGTTGGTGTAACTAATCCATTTGGAAGGCGAAACGGTTTTACCAGCTATTGTTTCCGCCGCAAATTTTTCGAATCCTTTAAACACATCCGTTTCGGTGTGTTTAAAAAGTGGGTTGTTTTTCCGTTCCCAAGCTAGCAGAAATTCAATCGTTTTATTAGCACCAATCCACTTTTGTACGGGTATTTCTGGACGGGCCTCATTTTTGTACCGAGCAATATCCGTTAAGTTGATATATTCCTCTTCTTCGATTTGGTGATACGAAATATCAATGCCTCGAACGCTAGTTGTTTTTCTTTTACTCATAAAATTGATATTGATAAATATCTTTTCTCTTTTGGTAATGTTCTGTTATACTGTTTCATACACAACCCTATTGTCTAAACCGTAACTCTTCCCGATAAGGAAACACATCAATAATCTCCCCGCGCTGCAATCGCTCCTGCACGCCCTTCCAATAATCAGCTTCAAATAAATCGCTGTGCATCTCGGAAAAAATGCGTCTAATTTTATAATCACCCACTAGAAAACGGCCAAATTCTTCGGGAAAAACATCGTTTAGCCCGACATGGTAATAGGGTGTACTAGAAAATTCTTCGTAGTGATTTCTGGGTTCGGGAATTTTTCGAAAGTTAAAGTCCGTCAGTAAACCAATTTCGTCGTAATCGTAGAAAACCACTCGATTCAAGCGGGTGACACCAAAGTTTTTAAGCAGCATATCCCCAGGGAAAATATTGACCGCCGCCATTTCTTTGATGGATTGACCGTATTCTTTCATGGCGTGTCGGACTTCCTCGGGGGTCGCCTGTTCTAAGTATAGATTAAGCGGAATCATTCGCTTTTCGACGTACAAATGTTTGATTTCGATGGTGGTATCAGTGACTTTTATTTTGGAACTAGCATCTGCTTGTAGTTCTGCCAAAAGTTCTTTATCAAAGCGTTTACGGTCAAAAATCATGTTCTGAAACATGTGACTATCCGTCATTCGACCCACTCGGTCGTGCTGATTGACCATTTCGTATTTTTCTTTGACGATGCGTTCGGTTACTTTTTTGGGTGGGTCAAAACGGTCTTTAATGATTTTAAAAACCATCGAGTAGGAAGGCAGGGTGAACACACTCATCACCATTCCTTTGATGCCGGGTGCGGTAATGAATTTATCGGACGACCTTAGTAAATGTCGTTCAAAATCTCGATAAAAGACGGTCTTACCGTGTTTTTCAAAACCGATAGAATTATACAGTTCGTCTTGCCTTTTGGTAGGCAAAATGGGTTTTAAAAAGTCGATGGTTTCACTGACAATATCCACGTCCACTAAAAAGTAGGACCGATTGTAGCTAAAAATGGAACTTACATCATCGTAGTCTAGAAGTAAGGTATCTACAAAAATACCCTCATCCCTATGTAGCAAGGGAATCACAAAAGGATAGGGCTGGTCGTGGACAAAAATTCGTCCGACGAGATAGGCGGCCTTGTTTCTAAAAAAGACCGATTTTAAAATTTCTAATCGCAAACTTTTCCAACTAATGTGTAAATCCGCCAATCGTTCTTCCAAGCGGATGCGCATTTGTTCGATGTCCCCATCCAAATTTCGATAAGGCGCATCAAAAGAATATAAGGAAAGGATTCTATCGAGCGTCGAAGTAATGGAAGTGGTGAAGTTAAACGTATGGAAAATAGGGCGGGTGGATTTAAATTCTCGGTACGTACCCGTTGAAAAGACAAACATCATGTCGGGTGCGGCACCCAATCCTTGGTGATAATGGCGAAAAATGGAGTTGTAAAATGTCTCCGCAATATTACGGGTATTGAAGTTGCGAATTTCATCAAAATACAATGCTTTAACCGACTTCCAGAAGTCGTCCGACAGGGTTTTGTCCTGCAAAAATTCTTTAATTCTGGCCGTTGTTTTGGTCACTCGATTTCGGTATAACAAAATACGTTCCTTAGCGTCACTTTGGGTACCTTGCCAATCTTTGTGTTCAAACCGAATTTTGGCTCTCTTGGTAATTCGTTTGAATCGGTGGTAGTATTTTAGGTAATCTACTAGGATTAGGTGAGCGACGTCGTAGGGTAAGAGTTTTTCGAACATGAGCTGAAGTTAGTCTAAAAGTATTTCATTACCAGTAAAATGCGTGGTTATCATTTGCAAAGTCCCCTATCTATTAATTCTCCTCAAAGTACTTTTAGCCCGAAATGAACCTGTAAAGGCTCGAAATCCTTATCGGAGTGAAGTAAAGCTATATTATTTTCAATACAAAAGGTACCAATAAATACATCGATGGTCTTACGCACAGTAATTCCTTTTTTTCTTAGAAATCTAGAATTTTTCGCACTTTTTACAGAAATGTCCCAACCTCCTAAAGTATAAAAATAGAGTGTAGAAAATAAGGTCTTAGCTTGATTAAAATCTTTTTGATTTCTGAAACCTTGTAATACTTCAGCAACAATTAAGTCGCCCGTAGCAATGGGTTGTACTCCTAGTAAGCGGTCTAGTTTATCGGTGGCTTTGCTATTTTTTCCGTTGAAATAATCTATCCAAACGGAAGAGTCTATTAGGGTCATTTGTCTAATCGCATTTCTTCCAAATCTCCTTCCCAAGTTAACTTACCTTTCCATTTCTTGATTTGACGTTGTTGTTCTAATTGGATAAATGTTTTTAGAGCCGCTTCAATTACTGCTCGCTTCGTTTTTAAACCGCTCAATTTTAAAGCAGTCTCCATTAATTGTTGATTAATTACAATATTTGTCCGCATGATTTTTATGTGTATGATTTTCGATAAAGATACACAATTTTTTTTAATTGAATATTTTTATCTTACTACTAACTACTGGGCACTATTTTTTTTTAGGGAGCAGGTAATAAATAAGGTACCCAAAATGATAGTTTTATTTTGTTCTTATTCAAGGCGCAAAAAACGGAGTTACCCCTTCGGGTGATGAGTATTTTTGCAACGCAGAAGAAGGGCAAAAGAAAGCTATCAGATGGGTAGGTTATATTTTACCTGTTCCCTTACCATAAAGTTCATATAGCTCATAGAGTGCATAAAGTTTTTTTCAAGGAGTAGTATTGACCATTTTGTGCTTTTTAAGTGTTTCCAATGTAGGATGGTAAATAGTTGCGAATACTTTATTATTTCGCCTAATACTCATAGTAGTTTGATAAAAATAAATGTCCAATTTTTCGAGTCGAAGTATTCGTTAAAACACTTAAAATGAATCGTTTATTCAACGAATACTTCGACGAATTGAACATTTATT